>DASPWT010000113.1:0-3925 GCA_035637655.1 Burkholderiales bacterium
CCGTTCGTGGCCAAGATGGTCGAAGGGAATCCGAACATCGAGATGCGGATCTTCCTGCGGGATGCCAATCCCGACCTGATGGATCAGTATCTCAAGCAGGGTCTGTACCGCGCGATCCCCGTGTTCGCCCTCTTCGACGAGCACATGAACGAGGTCGCGCGGTTCATCGAACAACGGCCCGGCTGAATCTCGGCGCGGTGTTGCCGCATCTCAACGCCCAGGAGGTGTCTGTCGATGAGTTCGACACCGAAGGGAGGCACGGAGGAGTTCATCGTGCACGTGACCGACGCGAGCTTCGACGGCGTCGTGACGAGCGACCGGCCGGTGCTGATCGACTTCTGGGCGCCGTGGTGCGGCCCCTGCCGCGTCATCGCGCCGGTGCTCGATGAGCTCGCCCGTGAGCTGGGCGATCAGGTGACGATTGGCAAGGTCAACGTGGACGAGCATCCCGGGCTCGCGGGGCGCTTCGGCGTCCAGGCGATTCCGCAGCTCATCCTTTTCAAGGACGGGACCGAGAAGGACCGGATCGTCGGCGCGGCGCCCAAGCGCGAGATCGTGAAGCGGCTCGACGCGCTGCGCGACTGAGGCGCCGGCGAAGACCGTCTTCGCGGGGCCAGAGCGGCCGTCGTGGTGCTGTCCCGATTCGTGTGGAAAAGAGAAGAAGTCGCACGCAGCGCATGACCCCGCACGGGTGTCGTTGGGCGAATTGATCCACCAGTTCTTCACCTTTCCCAAGGGGCAGTGGAAGACGTTATGAACGACGAACACAATTGAGCGGCTACACGCGAGATTCCGCCGCCGTGTAAAGACGCAAGGCTCGTTGCCAAGCGAAGATGCGGCGCTGGTCTTGGTCTTCAGCCTCGTGGCCAACGGACAGATCAGGTTGCGCAGGATCGACGGCTGGCGGAAAATCACTGCCGTGCTCGGCCAGCATTGTCTGCGGCGTGATGATTCTATGCGCAGCCCGGTCACATGACCACCTCGAGGAGGAGCTCATGAAGAATCCAATCGTCCTCATCGCGATAGTCGTCGTTTGCTCGGTGCAGCTGCTGTGGGCATCCCCGGAAGCGGCGGCGCAGCCGGCGCAGAGTGGACCGGGCCGGTACGGCACCGTGCATTTCCCGATCTCATGCCGGCCAGGTGTCCAGGAGCAGTTCGAGCGCGCCGTCGCGATGCTGCATTCGTTCTTCTACCCGGAGGACGTTAAGGCGTTCGAGGCGATCACCGCCGCCGACCCGGATTGCGCGATGGCCTACTGGGGGATCGCGATCAGCCAGCGGCCCAATCCACTCGTTCCGCCGTGGGCCACCGAGAACCTCAAGCGTGGGCTCGACGCCGCCCAGAAAGGGAAGGCGCTCGCCAAGACCGAGCGCGAGCGCGACTGGCTCACCGCGCTGGAACAGGCCTACGCGGGTTACGACAGCGTTCCAACGACGACGCGCAGTGAGCGCTATGAACAGGCGATGGAGCGACTGGCCGGCAAGTATCCCGACGACAAGGAAGCGGCGATCTTCTACGCGCTCGCCTTGCTGGAAGCTGTCGATCACCGCGATAAGACGTACGCGAGGCAAATCAAGGCGGGCGCAATCTTGGAATCGATCGATCGGGCCCAGCCCAAGCACCCGGGACTGGCGCACTACATCATTCACGCCTACGACTTCGAGCCGCTGGCGCCCCGGGGTGTGAGCGCCGCCGACAAGTATGCCAAGGTCGCTCCCTCGGCGCCGCACGCCCAACACATGCCCTCACACATCTATTCGATCCTCGGACGATGGGAAGACTCGATTCGCTCGAACCAGGCCGCCGTGAAAGCCTCGCGCGAGTACGCGGCCAGGAATGCTCCCGGGACGACGTTCTCGCAGGAGCCGCACGCGCAGGATTTCATGGCGTACGCGTATCTGCAGCTCGGCCAAAATCGTGAGGCCAGACGCGTGATCGACGAACTCGCGGCGATCACAAAGTTCAGCGGAGGGCGGACCTACGGACGAGACACGGGACAGGCCGCTCCGGCGGCCCGCTATGTGCTGGAACGCGCTGCGTGGTCCGAAGCGCTCGCCCTTCCGGTCCGGACTGACGCCTTTGCCTACGCCCAGGCGATCCCACGCTTCGTCCGCGCGGCCGGCGCTGCCAAGCTCGGCAAGCCGGAGCTGGTAAAAGAGGAAATCAGCCAGCTGCAGGCGCTGAGCAAGGCGGCGGAAAACAGCTACTGGAGCGAGCAGATTCACGTTCTCGTCCTCGCTGCCAGCGGCTGGCACGCGCGCGCTGAAGGACGGAACGACGACGCCTTGAAGCTCATGCGGGCAGCCGCCGACCTCGAAGACTCGACCGAGAAGCACGTCTCGATGGAGAACAGACTCTACCCAATGCGCGAGATGTTGGGCGACCTGCTGCTCGAAACCGGTCAGCCGGCCCTGGCAGTGCAGGCGTACGAGGCTTCGCTGCACGCGGCGCCGAACCGGCTGCGGGGGTTTTACAGTGCGGCGAAGGCGGCGAAAGCCGCCGGCGACTCCGCCAAGGCGCGCAGTTATTTCGAGAAACTCGCGGCGCTCGCTAAGAACGCTGACCCCGAGCGATCGGAGGTCCAGGAAGCCAAGGCGTTTCTGACTGCTCGTCCATGAAGCTAGTGAGACCGGCGGCGAGACGGCGCTGAGAGGTAGAAGGCGTGCCGCACCGTGCCGTCTTCGCGCTGGTGGCGTTAGTTCTGGCTCTTTCTGTCCTCGGGGCATCTGCGCTGTGGGCCGACCCCCGCGAGGAAACGCCGGGTGGGGCTAGCGCGAGTTCGGAGTACACGCTGGGCAAGAAGGCCGTGGAAGCAAAGGACTGGGCGAACGCGATCCAGTTCTTGAGCAGGGCCGAGGTGCAGGATGACCGTAACCCTGATCTTGAAACCCTGCTCGGCTACGCGTACCGGCACATCGGCCGGTTCGACGAAGCGTTCAGACACTACGAAATCGCCTTGCGCCTGAACCCCCGGCATCGCGGAGCCCGTGAGTACATCGGCGAGGCGTACTTGATGGTGAACAACCTCGCGAAGGCCGAAGAGCATCTCGCGGCATTGAAGGAGATCTGCCTGATCCCGTGTGAGGAGTACGCCGACCTCGAGCAGGCGATCGCCGCCTACCAGGCAGGGCACAGAAAGTGAGGGCTGGCGCGGGGCACGAGGTTCGGCCGAGCGAACTGATTTCCTGACTCGTGATCAATCTCAGGCCGGCGAAGGCGCTCACGATCCCGCCGTCGTTGCGCCGAGTCGTCACTGCGGCGCCCGCCTGTGCGATGCTTGCGACCGTGAATGCACTACCGGGCGATCGACATCGACGCTCCCGCTCTTGTCGGGCAACCGGCGCCCATGCATGACACTGCGCTCTACGGGGAGATCCGGAGGGCCGGCCTCCAGAGACATGTCTCGCAGTGGCAGAGCTTCGCCACGTTCTGTCAGTACCGCCGGCCCTTCGAGACCAGCCGGAAGTATCTGAGGTCGGGCGCGGTGGCGCTGGACTGGGGCTGCGGCAATGGCCACTTCGCCTTCTTCCTCGTCCGACACGGGGTCCGTTGCGTCGGGTACTCGTTTGAGGGCCCTCCGACCTATCTCGCTCGCGAAACGCTTTTCGAGCACCGGCGCGGTGACCCGCGGGAGCCCGTGATGCTCCCCTTCGCCGCCGACGCCTTCGACCTGGTGTTCAGCGTGGGCGTGCTCGAGCACGTTCACGAGGCGGGTGGAGACGCGCGGGGCTCCATCCTGGAGATCGAGCGGGTCTTGAAGCCGGGCGGTCACTTCCTCTGCTTCCATCTACCCAACCGATACGCGTGGGGCGAAAATCTTCGGAAGGTCATGAAACGGCTGGGAGCCCGGGAGGAGTTCCACCCCGTGCTGTACACGAAGCGGACGTTCGGGGATTTGCTCCGCGCCACGACATTCGAAGTTGTC
>DASPWT010000114.1:0-16951 GCA_035637655.1 Burkholderiales bacterium
TTCCAACGTAGCCATTTCGTAGCCACTTCCAGTCCAAAACACGCTTTTCCTGTCCTTTTCGGTCACGATTGCGCGGAGTCGGCTTGCGTAAGTCGTTGATAAATTATCGTGACGATTTTGGGACCCGAATTCGGGACGCAGGAGTCGCTGGTTCGAATCCAGTCACCCCGACCAGCTTCCCGACCCGACCGTTCTCTCGCCCCGCGCCGGTATAATGGTTTCGTCGCAAGCCGCGACGCAGGCAGCCATTGCAGCGTGAGCAAGCTCCTACTTCTCGTCATCGCGATAGTCGTCGTTTACTTCGTGCTGACCGGTGTCGCACGCAAACGCCGGCAGCGCTCCGCGCCGCCCCCGGTCGAGCCGATGGTTGCTTGTGCGCATTGCGGGATCAACGTTCCGCGCAGCGAAGCGCTTGGGGCCGCCGGCCGTTTCTTCTGCAGCGAAGAGCACCGTCGGCTCGGCGCCGGCTGAGGACGGTCATGGCGGCCTCTGCGATGCTCAGCCTGTCGTGGCTTCCGCAGGAGGGGGCCGTGGCGGACTCGTTCTGGGTCTCGCTCAAGTACTTCAACTTCTACCGCATCGCGGTGGCCGCGATATTCCTGCTCGCGGCTTTGATTTTCGGTGACGCGCTCAGCCTCGGCAGCCACGACATCGTGGCGTATACCTACTCGAGCGTCGCTTATCTGGCACTCGCCGTGGTATTTCACGTCGCGCTGCGAAAGGTGCCGGCGTACTTCAACGTTCAACTCACGCTGCACGTCGTCACCGACGTCGTGCTCATCGTCATGCTGATGTATGCCTCGAGCGGCATCCGCAGCGGCCTGGGCGTGATGCTGCTCATTTCCTTGGCGGGCGCTGCGCTGGTCAGCCGGGGCACATTGACGCTCTTCTACGCCGCATTGGCATCGATTGCCGTGCTTCTCGAGCAGTCGTACTGGGTACTCGCGGAAGACTCCAACACCGCCAATTACCTCCAGCCCGGGCTGCTGTCAATCGGTTATTTCGCGACGGCGCTGATCACCAATCGGCTGGCGCGCCGCCTGATCTTGAACGAGCGCCTCGCGCAGCAACGCGGCGCCGACCTCGCCGACCAGCTTCGCATCAACAAACTGATCATCCGCGACGTGCAGGACGGGGTGCTCGTCGTGGATGCCCAGGGACGGGTGCACCTGCACAATCCGCGCGCGGCCGATCTGCTGGGGCGGCTCGTGCCCGATTTGAGCCGGATCGAAGATTTTTCCGAGGAACTCGCGCAGCGGCTTGCCGACTGGCGCGCTGCCAAGGGCGCAAGCAGCGTGAACGTGCGATTTTCCGAGAGCGGCCGCCTGGTCCGCGCGCGTTTCGTGTCGGTGGGTGTCGCAGGCGGCAGCTCCAGCCTGGTGTTCCTGGAGGATTTGTCCAAGCTTCAGGAACAAGCCCAGCAACTCAAGCTCGCGGCGCTCGGAAGGCTCACGGCCAACATCGCCCATGAGATCCGCAACCCCCTGTCGGCCATTGCGCATGCCGGGGACCTCCTGCAGGAAGAACAACGCGGACCGCATAAGGAACGCATGGTGCAGATCATCCGGGACAATGCGCGGCGCCTAGAGCGCATGGTGCACGACGTGCTCGAACTCTCGCGGCGCGACCGCGTTCAACCGGAGACGATCCGGCTGCGCCCGTATCTGCTTACGTTTATCGAGGAGTTCACGCAGAATGGCAGCATTCCCGGCGAAAACTTTTCGGTCGAGGCGGCCGAAGACGTCACCTTGGAATTCGACCGAGCGCATCTCAACCAGGTCCTGTGGAACCTCTTGCACAACGCCTGGCGGCACTGCCGCAAGCTCGCCGGAAGCGTGCGCATCGCGGTTTCACGCAGGGCAAATCGAGTAGAATTGCACGTCATCGACGACGGCGAGGGCGTGGCGAGGGAGTTGCAAGCGCAGTTGTTCGAGCCGTTTTTCACCACTTTCGCGAGCGGGACGGGGCTCGGCCTCTACATCGCCCGCGAGCTGTGTGCCGCCAACGGCGCGAGTCTTGAGTACCTGGACCGCAGTCCGGGCGCGGACTTTAGGATTCTATGGCAGGAACCGTAGAGCACCGGCGCGCGGAACGGCGAACGAGCCTCGTCCAGGGTACGGTGCTCGTGATCGACGACGAGGCGGACATCCGAGAGCTGCTCGAGCTGTCGCTCCTGCGCATGGGTTTGGCGGCGGAGTGTGCCGGTTCCGTGGCGGCGGCCAAGCAGTTGCTGCAGTCCAAGCGGTATGACCTCTGTCTTACCGACATGCGCTTGCCCGACGGTGACGGGCTGGAGCTGGTGCGTTTCATCGGCGTTCAATGCGCGGACCTGCCCGTGGCGGTGATCACCGCGTTCGGCAGCACCGAAAACGCCGTGGCGGCCCTCAAGGCCGGTGCCTTCGATTACCTGACCAAACCCCTGTCGCTCGATCAGCTGCGCACGCTGGTCAAGTCCGCGCTGTCCCTGCCCCCGAAAACGGCGGCAGCCAAAGCGGGAGAAGCCCAGCTTCTTGGCTCGAGCCCCGGGATCGGGCAGGTGCGCTCGATGATCGAGAAGCTCGCGCGCAGCCAGGCGCCGATCTACATTACAGGCGAGTCCGGGAGCGGAAAGGAGCTCGCTGCGCGTCTCATCCACAGCAAGGGGGCGCGGCGCGAGAAGGCCTTCGTGCCGGTCAACTGCGGCGCCATCCCCGAGAACCTGATGGAGAGCGAGTTCTTTGGCTACAAGAAGGGCGCTTTCACGGGTGCCGAAGGGGACCGCGACGGATTTTTCCAGGCTGCGAGCACGGGCACCCTGTTCCTGGACGAAGTCGCCGACCTGCCGCTCGCAATGCAGGTCAAGCTGCTTCGCGCGATTCAGGAGAAGTCTGTGCGCAAAGTCGGGGCGACCTCAGAGGACGCGGTCGATGTGCGCATCATCTGCGCTACGCACCAGAATCTGGCCGCCTGCGTCGAATCGGGGAAATTTCGGCAGGACCTGTACTACCGCCTGGCGGTCATCGAGCTGAAAATGCCCCCGCTGCGGGAGTGCCGGGAGGACATTCCGGTGCTTGCGGATGCGATTCTGCGGCGCCTTTGCGGTCCCGACGGCACACGGTCCATGCGCTTCTCCGAAGGAGCGAAGCAGGCTCTCGCGGGCTACGATTTTCCGGGCAATGTCCGAGAACTGGAGAACATTCTGGAGCGGGCCATCGCACTCGCCGCGCGCGAGGAAATCCAGCCCGAAGACCTGCAGCTCGCTCCGCCGACCTGGGTCGCTTCCGAACCGGGTGTCCCCAACGCCAAATGGCCGCTGCCGGAATACCTCGACCGCATCGAAAGGGAGGCGATCCTCGAGGCCCTCGAGAAAACCCGCTTCAACCGCACCGCTGCGGCCAAGCTCCTGGGCATCACGTTCAGGGCGTTGCGCTATCGCATGGAACGCTTGGGAATCCGGTAAGTGGAGCTCGGTCCCCTCGACGAGGAAGGAGTGCTCGCCGGGGCGCTGCAGGTTCCCTCGCCCAATTGCGACGAGCGCCCGGGGGACGCGGCGGTGCGCCTGCTGGTCGTGCACAACATCAGCCTCCCGCCAGGTCAGTTCGGCGGTGAAGCCATCGTGCAGCTGTTAACGAATACGCTCGATTTCGCCGCGCACCCGTACTACGAAGCCATTCGCGATCTGAAGGTATCAGCGCATTTTCTCGTACGGCGCGGGGGCGAATTGATCCAGCTGGTGCCTTGCACAAAGCGAGCCTGGCACGCGGGCTCGTCCAGCTGGTGGGGACGCGAGCGCTGTAACGACTTCTCCGTCGGAGTGGAGCTCGAAGGCGTCGACGACCAAGCCTACTCCGACCGGCAATACGTGCGTCTGGCGGAACTTCTCGTGGCTCTGCGCCGACGATATCCGATTGTCGATGTCGTTGGGCATATCGACATCGCACCGGGCCGAAAGACCGACCCCGGACCGGCGTTCGACTGGGGACGTTTCCGGGAGTCGCTGGCCCGGATTCGATAGCCCGTTCGCCCGCGGCGTCGCCGCGACTGATTTTCCCGCGTGGGTCCGTTCCGGTCGCCGGCTGTGCGGCGTTTCTGGCTGTCGACGCTTTCCGTTCGATACCGAAGGCGCCCGAGCAAGCTTCGCTTGCATCTTGACATTACACTAGAATTGGTAGCACACTCTCGCCAAGGTACTAGATATTGTGGTCGGAAGGGGAAGTACCCGAGGCCTCGGTTTCGCCGCCTTCATACCCGCCGGGCAGCGCACAAAAAAGAGTAGAGGAGACGATATGCAGATTGTGGCTGACGCAACGACTCCCCAGTCGATTCCCGGCGCGACGACCCTCACCGACGTCAGCTCTGCAGTCCAACGCGAGTTTTCGCAGTACAAGATCATCCGTCGCAACGGCGCGGTGGTGGGTTTCGAGCCCGGCAAGATTTCCGTTGCAGTGACCAAGGCGTTTCTGGCGGTTGAAGGCGGGCAGAGCGCCGCGTCAGCGCGGATCAGGGAGCTCGTTGCCGCGCTGACCGACGCGGTCGTAAGCGCACTCGTACGCCGCCAGCCAGCCGGTGGGACCTTCCATATAGAAGACGTTCAGGACCAGGTCGAACTCGCGTTGATGCGTTCGGGCGAGCACGAGGCGGCGCGCGCCTATGTCTTGTACCGGGAAAAGCGTGCCGAGGTGCGCGCCCACGAAGCGGCCCAAAAGAAACCGGCGCCCCAGACGCAACTGCATACCGTCGAGGCCGGCGTGCGGCGCCCGCTTGATCTGGCTCGCCTCGGGGAGCTGATCGCGTCGGCTTGCGAGGGCCTCGGCGAGATGGTGGATCCCAAGCTGATCCTAGCCGAAACCCTGAAGAACATCTATGACGGTGTGCCCGCAGACGAGGTGCGGAAGTCCGCGGTGCTTTCGGCGCGCGCACTGATCGAAAAGGATCCGGCTTACAGCTATGTCACCGCGCGGTTGCTCCTTCACACCATCCGGCGGGAGGTTCTGGGTGAGGAGGTTTTGCAGGCGGAGATGAAGAAGCGCTATGCCGAATATTTCATCGAATTCGTCACGCGCGGCGTCCGCGCCGAGCTCCTCGATGAACGCTTGGGCAATTTCGACCTGAAGAAGCTCGGCGCTGCTCTGGACGCATCGCGCGACCTCAAGTTCGGTTACCTCGGCCTGCAAACGCTCTATGACCGGTATTTCCTGCATATCCACGGCACGCGCATCGAGTTGCCGCAGGCGTTTTTCATGCGCGTGGCGATGGGCTTGGCTCTGAACGAGATCGACCGTGAGACGCGCGCGATCCAGTTCTACAACGTGCTGTCTTCGTTCGACTTCATGAGCTCGACGCCGACGCTGTTCAATTCCGGCACGACGCGATCGCAGCTTTCATCGTGCTATCTCACGACGGTGTCGGACGACCTGGACGGCATCTACGAAGCGATCAAGGAAAACGCGTTGCTTGCCAAGTATGCCGGAGGTCTCGGCAACGACTGGACCCCGGTACGGGCCCTGGGTTCGCACATAAAGGGGACCAACGGCAAATCCCAGGGAGTAGTGCCCTTCCTGAAAGTCGTGAACGACACCGCCGTGGCGGTCAACCAAGGGGGCAAGCGCAAGGGGGCAGTGTGCTCCTATCTGGAAACCTGGCACCTGGACATCGAGGAGTTTCTCGAGCTGCGCAAGAACACGGGCGACGACCGGCGCCGTACTCACGACATGAATACGGCGAACTGGATCCCGGATTTGTTCATGAAACGCGTGATGGAGAACGGCGAATGGACGCTGTTCAGTCCCTCCGACGTACCGGACCTGCACGACAAGTACGGGCGTGCATTTGAAAAGGCCTACGTCGGCTACGAAGAGAAAGTCGAAAAGGGCGAGCTTAAGCTTTACAGGAAGATTGCCGCGACGCAGCTGTGGCGCAAGATGCTGTCGATGCTCTTCGAGACCGGGCATCCGTGGATTACTTTCAAGGATCCCTGCAATTTGCGTTCGCCGCAGCAGCACGTCGGCGTGGTGCACAGCTCCAACTTATGCACCGAGATAACCCTCAATACCAACTGCAGCGAAATCGCGGTGTGCAATCTCGGCTCGATCAACATGGTCGGGCACATGAAACTCATCGACGGGGCCCTCAGGCTCGACCACGACAAACTCAAGAAGACCGTTGGCACGGCCATGCGGATGCTGGACAACGTTATCGACATCAACTACTACGCCGTGAGAAAAGCGCGCGATTCCAACTTGAAGCACCGGCCGGTGGGCTTGGGCATCATGGGTTTCCAGGACTGCCTGCACCTGCTGCGAATCCCCTACGCGTCGCAAGAGGCCGTGGAATTCGCCGATCGATCCATGGAGGCCATCGCCTATTTTTCTTATTGGGCCTCCACCGAGCTTGCCGAGGAACGCGGCCGCTACGCGTCCTACAAAGGGTCGCTGTGGGACCGGGGCATCATGCCGCAGGACACCCTGAACCTGCTGCGCGAGGAGCGCGGAGGATACGTTGATATCGACATGTCGGAATCGATGGACTGGAGGGCCCTGCGCGAGCGCATCAAGCGCCACGGGATGCGCAACTCCAACTGTCTTGCCATTGCGCCGACCGCGACGATCGCCAACATCATCGGGGTTTCCGCCTCGATCGAGCCGACTTTTCAGAACCTGTTCGTGAAGTCGAACCTGTCGGGCGAGTTCACCGTCGTCAACGAATATCTCGTCGCCGATCTGAAGAAACTCGCCCTCTGGGATGAGGTCATGGTGGCCGATCTCAAGTACTTCGACGGCAACCTCGCCCGCATCGACCGGGTGCCGTCCGATTTGCGTCGCCTCTACGCCACCGCTTTCGAAGTCGAACCCGTATGGGTCGTCGAAGCCGGCGCGCGGCGGCAGAAATGGATCGACCAGTCCCAGTCGCTCAACATCTACATCGGCCAGGCTTCCGGCAAGAAGCTGGACGAAAGCTACAAGCTTGCCTGGCAGCGGGGCCTGAAAACCACTTACTACCTGCGCTCCATGGGCGCCACGCACGCCGAGAAATCGACGGTCAGGGCCGGTCAACTGAACGCTGTTCCCTCGGGAGAAGGAATGCCCGCCGCGGGCGCGACCGCCGCTCCGCGACCGTCGGGTGAGCCGGAAAACAAATTCTGCAAGATAAACGACGCGGAATGCGAATCCTGCCAATGAGCGCGAGCAGGCACGAGAACAGGGAGGGAGAGAATGCTTTCTTTTGATGATATCGGGGCCGAAGCGATTCCGGGCCTCAACCTGCAGCCGGTAAGCGCGCGGGTGACGTCGTCGCCCGCGCCGGCCGAGCTTTTGGGGGAGCGCTATTCCGCCGGCAACAGCCACCGTCGCGTGAGCGTCGAGGACAAAGCCATCATCAACGCCCAGGCAGACGTGAATCAGCTCGTCCCGTTCAAGTACAAATGGGCGTGGGAAAAATACCTCGCCGCCTGCGCCAATCACTGGATGCCGCAGGAAATCAACATGAGCCGCGACATCGCCCTGTGGCAGGACCCGAACGGCCTGACCGAGGACGAGCGGCGCCTGGTCAAACGCAACCTGGGCTTCTTCGTCACGGCCGATTCACTCGCGGCGAATAATATCGTTCTCGGCACTTATCGCCACATCACTGCGCCGGAATGCCGGCAATACCTTTTGCGGCAGGCGTTCGAGGAGGCCATCCATACCCACGCCTACCAGTACATCGTCGAGAGCCTGCGCCTGGACGAGGGCGAGGTATTCAACGCCTACCACGAAATCCCGAGCATCCGCGACAAGGACGAGTTCCTCATCCCGTTCATCGACATCCTGACCGATCCGACCTTCCGGACCGGCACACCCGATGCCGACCAAAAGCTGCTGCGCAGCCTCATCGTGTTCGCGTGCGTGATGGAGGGCCTGTTCTTCTACGTGGGCTTCACCCAGATTCTGGCACTGGGCCGGCAGAACAAGATGACCGGCTCTGCCGAGCAGTATCAGTACATCCTGCGCGACGAGTCGATGCACTGCAATTTCGGCATCGACCTGATCAACCAGATCAAGATGGAGAACCCGCACTTGTGGACCCCCGAGTTCCGCGAGGAGATTCAGGCCCTCATCAAGAAGGCGGTCGAGCTCGAATATCGCTACGCCGAGGACACCATGCCGCGCGGTGTTCTGGGGCTCAACGCTCCGATGTTCAAGGAGTACCTGCGCTACATCGCCAATCGCCGTTGCCAGCAGATCGGCGTGGATACGATGTTTCCCGGTGCAAGCAATCCGTTTCCTTGGATGAGCGAGATGACCGATCTCAAGAAGGAGCGGAATTTTTTCGAGACTCGGGTCATCGAGTACCAAACCGGGGGTGCGCTCAGTTGGGACTAGGCCCCTGCAGCCCCGATCTAGTCCTTTTGTACCAGGACCTGCTGTTCAGCAGTGCAGGAAAGGAATTCAATTCTCCGGGGCTTGCCCCGGCGGTTGAATAGCCCGCGCCCCAACGGGCGGGTTCGTTGTTTCATAACTCTTGATGGAGGCAGTCATGGCAAAGAAGAGAAAAGGCAAGAAAGCGGCAAAGAAAAAGAAAAAAAGGAGAGCAGCAAAAAAGAAAGCGAAGAGGAAGTCGTTGAGGAAGCCTGCAAAAAAAGCGGCCAAGAAAAAATCCGCCCGAAAGAAGGCGAGACCCAGAGCAAGGGCGGCGAGGAGAGCCGCGACGCCAGCAGCTACGATGGCGGGGTCCGCGGCTACAACCCCTTCGACGGCGGCGACGCTGGGAGGGGCGAAAACCGCCCTGAACCCCGCAGCCGCATGGCCCTTTCCGACGGGTTCCAGGCCCTAAGTGGGTTGGGGGTGAACTGCGGTCAGTCCGGGGGTCTTTGTGCCCCGGGCTGAACCGCGGCCATTCCGCCGCAGGAGGGAAGATCGGGCTTAACAGTTGCTTGATCTTTTAGGTTTTACCGCTTGACTGAGGGCAAGCGCCTATTTGTAATGCGCTTGCTGCGTCGCAGCAATTTTTGCTATGATCGGGAAACAGACCAAAACGTTTAAAGACTCTCAAGGGCGGGGTCGACTACCGAGAGCTTTATCCGCGTTTCAAAGGCAAAAGAACGGAGGTAGGTGCAATGAACACCACCTGGGCAAAGCAAGGCTTGCTGGATCGGTTTGGAAGAGCGGCGACGATACTCCATCACGGTCTTGCCCTCATCGGGTTCGCGGCCGTGGTGCTCGTCCTCGTGCGCGGGAAGACTTTGTTCTTCGACGAGAACGCCGGCCGCTCTGCCGTAGTCGGCTCGATCCGCTACGACGGAGCGGTCTCGCTGCTCGACAGGGCCGACGATGCGGACACTCAGAAATACCGTGCGCTGGCCAATTACGTCTCCCGTAAATACCGGATCGCGCCGGATGTCACCGAGCAGTTTGTGGGCGCCGCTTATGACGCGGGCCGGCAAGTGGGTCTAGATCCTCTGCTGATACTCGCGGTGATGGCGGTCGAGTCACGCTTCAATCCGGTAGCCGAGAGCCTGATGGGCGCCAAAGGTCTGATGCAGGTGATTCCCAAACATCACCTCGACAAGCTGCTGGAACACGGCGGAGAAGAAGCGGTGCTCGATCCGATGATCAACATCGCATTGGGAGCGCGCATTCTGAAGGAATACGTTCGCCGCACCGGCAGTCTCGAGGCGGGTCTGCAGTTCTACAACGGTGCATTGGCGGATCCTTCGAGCCAATACGCGCAGAAAGTATTCGCGGAAAAAGAGCGGCTGCAGCAGGCCGTACGCCAATTCGGTCGACCGGGGGTGCGCAGCTCGGTCTAAGTCAGGGATCAGGCCCGAGCCGAACGGCACGGAAATCCCAGCATCCGCGCGATCCTCTCGATACCTTCCTTGAGGTCTTCCAGCGAGCGCGTGTAGGCAAAGCGTACGTGACGCTCCGGGTGGTTCGAGCCGAAGTCGAGCCCCGGCGTAATTGCAACGCCCGCTTCTTCCAGCACCCGCAATGCGAATTGGGTGCTGTCCTCGGAGAAACTCTCGCATCCGGCGTAGATGTAGAAGGCTCCCTGAGGCATCACGGGGATGCGAAATCCCAGCTCCCGGAGCGCAGGAACCATGTAATCGCGACGGTGGCGGAACTCCTGCCTGCGCTCCTCCAGCAGCGCAAGCGTTTCCGGCCGAAACGCCGCGAGCGCCGCGTACTGCGCGGGAGCGGACGGACAAATGAATGCGTTCTGGGCGAGCTTCTCGATCTCCCGCACGTGGGTCTCTGGAGCGACGATCCAGCCCAGCCTCCAGCCCGTCATGTTGAAGTACTTGGAAAAGCTGTTGACGACGAACACGTCATCGGCCAGCTCGAGCACCGTGGACGCCTCACCGTCGTAGACCAGTCCTTGATAGATCTCGTCCATCACTACGAACCCGCCCGCCCGTCGCACCGAAGCGATGATTGCGCGCAGCTCGTCACGCGGGATCATGGTACCGGTCGGATTGGAAGGTGAGGCGAGCAGCACGCCGCGCGTTGCCCGTCGCCAACGCGAGCGAATATCGGCGTCGGCAAGTTGGTAGTGTTGTTTTTCGTCGACGGGAATCGCACGGGGACGGCCTTCGAACATACGAACGAAGTGCCGGTTGCAGGGATAGCAGGGGTCGGGCATCAGCACCTCGTCGCCGGGGTCGACCAAGGCACCGAGCGTGAGCAAAAAGGCGCCCGATGCCCCGGCCGTGACCACGATCCGCGAAGAGGGCACCGTCACGCCGAGCCGTTCACGATAGTAATCGGAAATGGCCTGGCGCAGCTCTGGAATGCCGATCGAAGCCGTGTAACCCAGGCGGCGCTGGCGGATCGCCTCGATCGCCGCCTGTGCAACCAGAGGCGGCGCCGCAAAGTCCGGCTGGCCGATCTCCATGTGGACAATGCGGCGTCCCGTAGCTTCCAGCTCGTGGGCGCGGTTCTGCACGTCCATCACATGGAAGGCTTCGATATCGGCCATGCGAGCCGCGAGTATCAAATTCGCGTTTGGCATCGGCACATTATGCCGCAGCGCGTCCCAAGTCGAACGGCGAGCGTTGGCAGGGATGCGAGGCGTCACGGCGAAATTCGGCTATCATGCGGCCAAGCAAGAACTTCAAGTCGCGAATTTCCCATGGATGAAATCCTGCGCAGGAGCGCCCTGGAGTACCACCTCCGGCAACCGCCGGGAAAGATCTCGGTCACTCCCACCAAGGGATTGCTGAACCAGCGCGATCTCGCGCTTGCGTACACGCCTGGGGTGGCTGCCGCCTGCGAGGAGATCGTGCGCGACCCCGCTGAGGCGCGCAAGCTGACTTCTCGCGGAAATCTCATCGGTGTGGTCACCAACGGAACCGCAGTGCTCGGACTCGGGGCAATCGGGCCGCTCGCATCCAAGCCGGTGATGGAAGGCAAGTCGGTACTCTTCAAGAAATTCGCCGGGATCGATTGTTTCGATATCGAAGTGGATGAGCGCGATCCGGACAAGCTGGTCGAGATCATCGCGGCGCTGGAACCCACGTTCGGCGGAATCAACCTCGAGGATATCAAGGCCCCGGAATGCTTCCACATCGAAACGAAGCTGCGCGAGCGCATGAAAATCCCGGTGTTCCACGACGACCAGCACGGCACCGCCATCATCGTCGGCGCCGCGGTGATGAACGGGTTGCGCGTCGTGGGCAAGGACATAGCCAAGGCGAAGCTCGTCTGCTCGGGCGCGGGTGCCGCTGCGCTGGCTTGTCTCGATCTGCTGGTGAGCCTGGGGCTGAAGGCGGACAAAATTTGGGTCTCCGACATCAAGGGAGTCGTCTACCAGGGCCGAAAGGAGGAAATGGACCCGAACAAGGCCCGTTACGCCCGCAAGACATCCGCGCGAACGCTCGCCGATATCATTCCGGGCGCAGACGTTTTTCTGGGCCTCTCGGCCGGGGGCGTTCTCAAGGCGGAAATGGTGGGGCACATGGCAGACAAGCCGCTGATCCTCGCGCTCGCCAACCCGGAACCGGAGATCCTCCCCGATGTCGCGAAGAGCGTGCGCCCCGACGCGGTCATGGCGACGGGGCGGTCGGATTTCCCGAACCAGGTGAACAACGTCCTGTGCTTTCCGTTCATTTTTCGCGGCGCCCTCGACGTCGGAGCGACCGCCATCAACGAGCCCATGAAGCTCGCCGCGGTCCGCGCTATTGCCGATCTTGCGATGGCGGAACAATCGGAGATCGTGGCCGCCGCCTACGGCGAGCAAGCCCTGAAGTTCGGACCCGAGTACCTGATCCCCAAACCGTTCGACCCGCGCCTGATCGTAAAAATCGCGCCGGCGGTGGCGAGGGCCGCCATGGACTCCGGCGTCGCCACGCGTCCGATCGTCGATTTCGACGCCTACGACAACCAGCTGCTGCAATTCGTCTATCACTCCGGCCTCATCATGAAGCCGATCTTCAACGCGGCGAAGGAAGGTCCGCGGCGCCGGATCGTGTTTGCCGAGGGCGAGGACGAGCGCATGCTGCGTGCGGCTCAGGTGGTGGTGGACGAGGGCCTCGCCAGGCTGATCCTGGTGGGAAGACCCTCCGTGGTCGAGCGGCGCATCGAACGCCACGGCTTGCGCATCCGGCCGGGGACGGATTTCGAGCTCGTGAACCCCGAATCCGACCCCCGCTACCGAGATTATTGGACCGAGTACCACCGCCTTACCGAGAGGCGTGGGGTTTCGCACCAATACGCGCAGATGGAAATGCGCCGCCGCCATACGCTGATCGGCGCCATGATGATCCACCGCGGCGACGCCGAGGGAATGATCTGCGGTACTTTCGGTACGTACGGATTGCATCTGAAGTACATCGACCAGGTCATCGGTTTGCGGCCCGGCGCGAGGCATTTCTATGCGATGAACGCGCTCATGCTGCCCAAGCGCACGGTTTTCATCTGCGACACCTACGTCAACCTCGACCCTACCGCCGAGCAGCTCGCTGAAATGACGGCGCTCGCCGCCGAGGTTGTCCGCCGCTTCGGCGTGGTCCCCAGAGCGGCCTTGCTCTCGCACTCGAGTTTCGGCACGAGCGATGCGCCGTCTGCGCGGAAAATGCGAGCGGCGCTGGAGCTGATCCGTTCGCTCGCCCCGGAACTCGAAATCGAAGGCGAGATGCACGGCGATGCGGCGCTCAACGCCGAGCTGCGGCTTGCAAATTTCCCGCGCTCGCGCTTGAAAGAGGAGGCGAATCTTCTGATCATGCCGACTCTGGACGCCGCCAATATCGCTTTCAATCTGCTGAAGACCGCCGCGGGCGACGGCATCACCATCGGGCCGATCCTGCTCGGCGCAGCGCGCCCGGTGCATGTCCTCACTTCTTCGGCGACCGTCAGGCGCCTCGTCAACATGACCGCGCTCACCGTGGTGGACGCCAACGCCTTCGGCGAGGAACAGCAGTCCCGGATACGCCGAGGCTGAAAACTCCACCCGGCCGCCGCCGACATCCAAACAAGCCCCGCGCATGGCGTTGATTCCCGAATCCATGAAGTCCAAGGCAGGACTCGTCCTGACCGGAGGCGGAGCCCGGGCAGCCTATCAGGTCGGCGTCTTGAAAGCGGTGAGGGAACTGCTGCCGCTGCCCGAGAAGAATCCGTTTCCGATTGTGTGCGGCACCTCGGCAGGCGCGATCAACGCCGCGACGCTCGCGGTGTTCGCCGACAATTTCGACGCTGCGGTCGGGCGGCTCCTGGAGGTTTGGGAGAACTTTCACGTTTATCACGTTTACCGTTCCGATCCGGTCGGGATCGCGCGGGTGGGGCTGCGCTGGCTCGCCGCGATTGCGCTCATGTCGCGCACCAGCCCGGTCTCGCTGCTCGACAACAGCCCACTCGCCGATATGCTGTCGCGCAGCCTCGACTTCGGTCGCATCCAGGAGAACATCGACAACGGCTGTCTGTACGCGGTCTCGATCACGTGCTCCGGGTACTCTTCCGGACAGAGCGTCTCCTTCTACCAGGGAGGACCCGACACCGAGGCGTGGGAGCGCACCCAGCGCGTCGGCGCCGCGATGCCGATCCGGGTCGAGCATCTGATCGCTTCGTCGGCTCTGCCCTTCATATTTCCCGCTGTGAAAATCAACCGCGAATATTTCGGCGACGGAACGATGCGCCAGATCGCGCCGATCAGCCCCGCGCTGCACCTGGGTGCCGACCGGGTGCTGGTGGTGGGCACCAGCAGGCCAGGCGGGCACTCCGAGCCCCCTCGGGTTCGCGGAAGTCTCTATCCTTCGCTGGCGCAGATCGCGGGCCACGCCCTGAACAGTATTTTTCTGGACAGCCTCAACGTCGATATCGAGCTGGTGCAGAGAATCAATCGCACCATCAGCCTCATCGCTCCCGAGAAGCTTCGGGAGGCGGGGCTGCCGCTGCGGCAGATCAAAGTGCTGGTGGTCTCGCCCAGCCAGCCCATCGAGCGCATGGTAGTCCGCCACGTACACGAGCTGCCACGGACGGTGCGCTTCCTCCTGCGAGGCATCGGCGCAATGAATCGCAACGGATCGAACCTCGCAAGCTATCTGCTCTTCGAGAAGGGGTACTGCCGGGCGCTGATCGATCTGGGTTATCAGGACACCATGGCGCGCCGCGCCGAGGTGCTGGAGTTTTTGGGTCCCCGACAATAGACTTGAGGCTGCTCTCAGCGCGCCCCGCCTCATGAACCAGCCTCCCGATCCGTTCGAATTCCTGAAAAACCTTTGGGGTCCGATGGGCTTGCCGCTGGCGGGGGTGGTGGCCCCTACGCTCATCCCGGATGAGGTCGAAAGGCGAATTGCGGAGCTGAAATCGGTGGAGAACTGGCTCAACATGAACCTCAGCGTTTTGCGTACGACCATTCAAGGCCTGGAAATGCAGAAAGCCGGCCTGGCCGCGATGCAGACCGCTGCGGCAAGCGTGCCCCCGGGCTCTGCAGGACCGGCCGGAGGTCGCGAAGATCCTCCGAAAAAATAATCCCTGCGCCCGATGGGCGCCAGGCGAGCCATGACACACACCGTTGACTCAAGGAGAAGCAATGCCCAAAGCGATTCGAATCCACCAACAAGGCGGGCCCGAAGTTCTGAAATGGGAAGACGTCCAGCTCGGCGACCCCGCGCCGGGCGAGGCGCGGGTGCGCCACAAGGCTTGCGGACTCAATTTTATCGATGTTTACCAGCGCTCCGGGCTTTACAAGATCGCCCTTCCGTCGGGGATGGGCAATGAAGGGGCAGGCGTGGTGGAGGCCGTAGGGGCGGGAGTCACGCAGGTCAAAGCGGGCGATCGCGTTGCTTATGCGGGCGGCGCTCCCGGCGCCTATTCCGAGGCGCGCACCATGCCGGCCGACCGCCTGGTCGTCCTGCCGGAGGGTATTTCCTTCGAAACCGCGGCCGCGATGATGCTGAAAGGGATGACCGCCCAGTATCTGCTGAGGCGCACCTACAAGGTTCAAGCGGGCGAGACCGTCCTGTTCCACGCAACTGCGGGCGGAGTCGGACTGATTGCGTGCCAGTGGTTGAAGGCGCTCGGTGCAACGGTGATCGGCACGGCCGGTTCGGAGGAGAAATGCGCGCTTGCCAAGGCGCACGGTGCCGACCACTGCATCAACTACCGCAAGGAGAATTTCGTGGAGCGCGTCAAGGCGCTCACCGGCGGCAAGGGCGTGCCCGTTGTGTACGACTCGGTTGGCAAGGACACCTTCACGGGATCGCTCGACTGCCTGCAGCCGCGCGGATTGATGGTGAGCTTCGGAAATTCCTCGGGCGCGGTTCCCCCGTTTGAGCCGGTGGTGCTCTCGCAAAAAGGCTCGCTCTACCTTACGCGCCCGACCCTGGTCACGCATACCTCGAAGCGCGAAGACCTCGTGGCGACCGCCAAGGACCTGTTCGATATCGTCCTTTCGGGGAAAGTGAAAATCGAGGTGAACCATCGCTATGCGCTCAAGGATGCCGCTCAGGCACAGCGCGACCTCGAAGCGCGCAAGACGACCGGGTCGACGATCCTGATCCCGTAGCGGATTCCCGGATGGGCGAGCTTGCGAGTTTGGCGGTCCCCGGTCTTTTCCCCGAAATCGAGCCGCGCGCAAGCGGCATGCTGCGCCTGGATGCCGTGCACTCGATGTACTGGGAGGAGAGCGGCGATCCGGACGGGATTCCCGCTGTTTTCCTGCATGGAGGCCCGGGTGCGGGGAGCACGCCTAAACACCGGCGATTTTTCGACCCCGGCGCCTATCGCATCATCGTGTACGACCAGCGCGGGGCCGGGCGTTCACCCCCCCTCGGGGAGTTGCGCGGCAACACCACGCCGCATCTGGTTGCCGACCTGGAGACTTTGCGCGTGCATCTGCGCGTGGAACGCTGGGTCGTGTTCGGGGGCTCCTGGGGCAGCGCGCTGGCCATCGCCTACGCGGAGGCACACCCGGAGCGCTGCCTCGCGCTGATTCTGCGCGGAATCTTCCTTTGCCGCAGAAGCGAGATCGAGTGGTTTCTCTACGGGCTGCGCGGGGTCTTTCCGGAGCCCTGGGAGAAATTCGCGGACTTCCTCCCCCGGGAGGAGCGCGGCGACCTGCTCCGCAATTACCACCGCCGATTGATCGACCCCGATCCGGCAATCCACATGCCTGCTGCGCGCGCATGGAGCGTCTACGAGGGATCCTGCTCGACTCTGCTCCCCAGTCCCGAGACCGTGGCGTATTTTGCCGGGGACGTCGTTGCCCTGGGTCTTGCGCGGATCGAAGCGCATTATTTCATGAACGACATTTTTCTGGAGCGAAACTCCCTGCTCGAGAACGCGCACCGGCTCCGCGAGATCCCGGGAACGATCGTGCAGGGGCGCTATGACATGGTTTGCCCGCTCGTGTCTGCGCACGAGCTGCATCGGGCCTGGCCCCAAGCCGAGTACCGGATCGTGCCTGACGCCGGACATTCCGCGTGGGAGCCGGGGATTCTCGGCGCGTTGGTCGAGGCCACCCAGCGCTTCAAGCGCGCGCCTTCGTTCACGGGCTGACA
>DASPWT010000115.1:0-11818 GCA_035637655.1 Burkholderiales bacterium
CTACCGTCCGATGTACTACCACGCGTTGAAAGCGGGGCTGGACGCGCAAGGGAACGTGATCGCCTGGCAGCACCGCATCGTCGGGCAGTCGATCCTCGCCGGCACCGCGTTCGAAGGCATGATGGTCAAGGACGGCATCGACGCGACTTCGGTCGAAGGCGCGGCGAACCTCCCGTACGCCGTTCCCAATCTGGGCGTCGAGCTGCACTCGCCCAGGATGGGCGTGCCGGTGCAGTGGTGGCGCTCGGTCGGCTCGACCCACACCGCGTTCTCGACCGAGACCTTCCTGGACGAGCTCGCTCTAGCGATCGGAAAGGATCCCTACCAGTTCCGCCGCGCGCTGCTCGCGAAATCGCCGCGGCACAAGACCGTGCTCGAAATGGCGGCGACCGAGGCCGACTGGGCGACGCCGCTGGTGTCGGCGAGGGTCGGTGACCGGCGCGGGCGCGGCATCGCCGTGCACGAGTCGTTCAACACGGTGGTCGCGCAGGTGGCGGAAGTCACCGTCAGGCGCGATGGATCTTACCGCGTGGACCGCGTCATGTGCGCGGTGGACTGCGGCCTGGCGGTGAACCCGGACGTGATCCGCGCGCAGATGGAAAGCGGGATCGCATACGGCCTCACCGCGGCGATGCACGGGGCGATCACGCTGAAGGACGGCGTCGTCGAGCAGTCGAATTTCCACGACTACATGCCGCTGCGCATGAACGAGATGCCGCGCATCGGCGTGTACATCGCTCGCTCGAGCCAAAAGCCCACCGGCGTCGGCGAGCCCGCCACGCCGGTGATCGCGCCGGCAGTCGCGAATGCCCTGTTTGCGGCGACAGGAAAACCGATTCGCTCGCTGCCTATCCGGATACAGGCTTAGAGCTTGGCGCCCCGCGGTGTTATATTGTATCGAGCCAGGGGAGTCGTCGCTTCGAAGAAGGAGATGGAAATGAACCGAAGGAGATTGCACGCTGTAAGCGCCGTGTTCGTCGCGGCTTTCACGGCGAGCGGATGCGTCAGCCAGGGCACCTACGACAAGCTCGAGGCTGACAAGAACCAGGAGATCACAGCGTTGCAGAAGCAGCGCGGCGGGCTCCAGGAGCAGGTGCAGGGCCTGCAGTCGCAGAAGACGTCGCTCGAGCAGCAGCAGGCGGACTTGCGCCGGCAGATCGACGCGCTGGAGCAGCAGAAGGCGCAATTGCTGACCGCCAGCCAGCAGAACACATCGCAATACGACGCGCTGGTGCGCAACCTCACCGAGGAGGTCAAGAAAGGCCAGCTCCAGGTGCGGCAGTACAAGGACATGCTGACGGTCGACGTCGCCGAGCAGCTGTTCTTCGATTCCGGCCGCGCGAACCTCAAGGACACCGGCAAGGCGGTGCTGAAAAAAGTCGGCGAGGCGCTGAAAGGCTACGAGGACAAGGTCATCCGGGTCGTCGGCCACACCGACAACGTGCCGATCAGCAAGGCGGCGCAGAAGGTCTTTCCCTCCAACTGGGAGCTGTCGGTCGCGCGCGCGACCAACGTCGTGCATTTTCTGCAGGAAGTGGGCATCCCGCCCGAGCGCATGATCGCCTCCGGCCGCGCCGAATACCAGCCCGTCGCCGAGAACGACACCCCCGAAGGGCGGAAGAAGAACCGCCGCATCGAGATCACGCTGATCGACAAGAACCTGGTGCAGGAGGCCGGCCCGGGGCGGAAGTGAGCCGGCCGGTCGGGGACGATCGATGGACCGCGGGTGCCCCGCTCACCACTCGCGGTACACGAAACCCAAACCGAACGTGCGCTGCTGGAAGTTGTAATCGATCATGCTCTCGCCATAACCCGACGTGATCTGGATGTAGCCCCGCGCAGGGCCGAGCAGCCGGGGCGTGGTCAAGTCCAGTTGCATGAAACCGCGGCTCGGACGGGCCCTGAGCGTGTGCCGGGCGAGCAGCGAAACGGCGTAGTCCCCGCCCAAGTCCCAGCGGATGAGGGCGTCGCCCCGCCCTAGGTAATCCTTGATGTCCGGGTTGTCGTCGCGCTCGGTTTTTTCCGGGACGCGTTGCCATGCGCGCGCGAGGACGGAAACCCGGTACCACTCCCAGCCGCCTTGCGCATAGATGCGGTTCCAACTGCGCGATTCGGGCAGCGAGCTGCCGTTCGACTGGTGCACGAATCCGATGTTGAGCAGTTTCCAGCCGTTTCCTTGGTTCGCCGTACCGAGGGTCAGGATCGCCTCCGGCTCGTAGTTCGTCTCGCGGAAAGGCCGCGACACGCTCGGCGCATACAGCTGCCAGTGGGATTGCTGCGTATAGGCGAACCAGAGACGCACGCTGTCGAGACCGAGGAAGTCGCCGCCGAAATCATGGCGCGAAGTCAGCTCCGACTTGAAACTCAGCTGAAATTTCAATTCCTGAGCATTCCAGTCGAGCGGCGTCGTGACGTTGTGTCCGGGCGCCGGGCTCGACGGCGTCTGGTCGACACTGCTCGTCCAACGGTCCACTAGAACGTACACCGGGCGGTGCGGCTGCAGCTGGTCGATTCCGATGCGATCCTGACCGCGACCGAGCTTCCAGAGGTTGGAGAGGTAGGTGCCGGGGCCGCGCTTGTCCTGCGTCACCGAGTCGAAGCAATCGAGACGCGCTTCACGGTCGGGGATGTCGCGGCATTTGTCCAGCGCCCCGTCCGCCGCCAATGCCGGCGCGAGCACAGCCGACATCGCAACCAGAAGGAAAACTGCGCAGGGCAGATCTCCGGGGATGGTCCTTTCCGTAACCACGAGACCGGAGCTCTCTAGCCGCCCAGCGGCTTTTGCTCCGCCGCGAGGGCGTAGTACTCCCAGGCCCGCTCCACCACCCTCGGGCTGATCTGGTCGCTTACGCTCTCGGCCTCCTCGCGGTTGTAGACGCGGATGCGCGCGGCGTCCCCGCCCGCGGCGGCGAGCATGCGCAGCTGCATGCCGGCGCTCTCCTCCAGCATGCACGCGGCCACGGTGGCCGCGCGCACGTCGGGTAGCGCGGTGGTGATGCCGTGGCCGCGCATCATGACGGCGAGGCCCGAGCCCAACTTGCGCGCGAGCAGATCGCCCAGCTCGCGCGTGCGGATGAGCCCGATGCGCTCGAATTCGGGCACGCCTGCGTGAAACGCCCCGCCCTGGTTGTGCACGACGCGATGCGGCTGCCCGATCTGCGTGAGGCAGACGCAGGCCGGCGGATGCGCGTGCACGACGCCGCCCACATCGGGCCGGGCGGCGTAGATGCGCGCGTGGATCCAAAGCTCGCTGTTCGGCGTCCCCCTGCCCGAGAGAATCTTGCCTTCGGTGTCCAGAACCAGCAGCGTGCTCGCGCTGGCGAGGCCGGGGCTGCGCCGCGTGGGCATGAAGAAGGTGTCCGTTCCCGGGATGCGGGCGCTCGCGTGCCCGAAGGCGTTGGACAGACCGAAACGCTCGATGATGAGGTTGGCGAGCGCCACGTCGCGCTTGAGCGTGGGTTCGGCGCCACGACGGCTCTTCGCGCTACTCATGCTTCACTTCGTTCCGCAGGGCGAGCAGTGCTTCGGCGACGATTGTCGCGCTTTTTTCTCGTCCGGTGAGCTGGTAGATCGAAGCCCCGGGGGCGAGGGCGCGCTCGAGCCACTGCACCGCGCGGACTTTTCGGAAAATCCCGGCGCTCCGGTAGACCTCCTCCGTCGCGAGAATCGTCCAGGGAAGCTCGTAGTAGCGCGTCTCGTCAGGGAAGGACCGGTTGCCGACCTGCACGACCTTCGCCGAGGCTTCGCCGCGCAGCGCGGCGGGCGCCTGCGCAGGAAGCTCGCGCAGCCAGTCGCGGTCGAGCGAGCCGAGCCACCAGGCGCCCACGCGATGCAGCGCGAAAAGCGCGAAACCGGAGACCCCCAGGAAGTCCTGCTGGGCATCCGGCCACGCCGGATAGTCCACCCAGCGCGCGCGGCCCGCGACGACGCGGCTCTTCAGCCAGTCCGCTCCGCGCCGCACCGCGGCGGCGAGCCGCTTCTTCTGCCCGCGGTCGGATTGGAGAGCCGATTGCTCGTGCAGCGCGAGTATTGCGGCGGCAGTCCCGTAGCTCGAGGCGAACTTTTCCTGCTGCGCGCCTGCGAACAGGGGCCAGCCTCCGTCCGCGCCCTGGGCCGAGAGGAGAAACTCGAGCTCGCCCTTTTGGGCCGGGATCCCGTACTGCGCAAAGGTCCACAGCACCCACGATGTGACGCCGAGATGATTGGGATGCTTCCCCTGGGGAAACCGGCGCCAGCAGGCGCACTCGGGTCCGGCCACGGAGCGGAAATACTGCTCGATCAGCTTGACGTCGATACGGCTCGCGGTGGCCGGATCGTTTTCCCTGAGCGCGACGAGGATCTGGGCGGAGGGCCAGGTCTCGCCGGCGAGCTTTCTTTTCCTGTCCAGGCGAGCGTCGAGCGCCGCGGCAAGCTGTTTCGCCTTTTCGCGGACTGCCCGGCGCGTTTCATCCGGAAGCGGCACGATCCGGCTCGAAGTGAATATCACTCGTCCATAGCGCCCGGCTGCTTCCGGAAAAATCGCCGCGAAACCGATCCCGAGCACGAGGACGACGGCGAGCGCCCTGAGGCCGAGCCTGCGCCAGTCGCTTTGCCGCAGCCAGGTCTCGCAGGCCACGATTGCTCTGGCGGTACGCGGGCTGACCCTGCCGATAGCGGCGACCCCCGCGCGGTACCCCCTGTCGACGGATGCGAGCGATCGGGCGGCGTGCAGGCGCAGCGCGCGCGCATAAACGTCCAGAATCGGAAACCGGGTCCTGAGCTTTCCGAGCGCGCTTCGCGCGTACTCGCGCAGCGTGCTCGTGCAGGCGATCCACCAGGTCCCGACGGTTTCGCGGGCCTTTGCCGCGTGCGGGCGCAGCTTGCGCGCTAGAGCGATCGCGCGACGCAGCCACGCCATGACGGTTTCTCGCGCTTTTTTCGCGACTGCGGGCAGCGTGGTCATGAAGTCGGTCCGCACTACACCGCCCTCATGCGGCTTCCTTATTCGCGTCCGGGCGTTTGTGACGGAAGCCGCGCTCGAAATGCCCCCGGCCTTCGAGATCGCCCTGCTCGAAGATCCAGGTGTAGCCGCCTTGGGGATTGGAGAGGATTTCCCATGCGTTGTCGTCGGCGTCCCAGAAAAGGAAGCTGTAGGTGCCGTGGCGGGCCGAAGGCTTGTCGATGTCGTGCAGACCCCACTGGGCGGCCTGCGCGTTGCACGCCCGCCAGGCTTCGTCCACCTCGGCGTCGGTGTCGACGTCCAGGCCGTTGTGGTAGACGCGCGGCATGCGCTCTTTTTTCTTGGTGTAGACCACGGCGTACACATGGTTGCCGCCGAGGCGGATCATGAGGGACACGGGACTGGTGCGCACCACCTCCAGGCCGAGGAACTCCTCGTAGAAGCGGCGCGTCGCCTCGAGATCCTTCGAGCCGAGCGTGCCGTGCGAAATGAATTTCGTTTTGATTACGGACTGAGCCATGGTCATTTACTCCAGCTTGATTCCCGATTCCTTGATGAATTGCCCCCACAGGCGATAGTCGGCGCGCACGCGCTCGGCGAAGCCCTGAGGCGGACCGCCGAGCGGCTCGGCGCCGACCTCGAGCAGCCGCTGTCTCGCCTTGGGCTCCTCGATCACCGCCTGGAGCTTCTCGTTCAGCAGGCGCACGATCTCGGGGCTCGTGTCTTTCGGCGCGAAGACGCCGAACCACGCGCTCATCTCCCAGCCCGGCAGTCCCGCCTCCGCGGAGGTCGGCACCTCGGGCAGCCCGGCCAGGCGCCGCTTCGATCCGGCCGCGAGCGCGCGCAGCGCGCCGCTTTTGAGATGCGGCCGCGCCGAACCGAAGCTCATCGACATGATTTGCACGCGGCCCGCGATGAGATCGGGAAACGCCGGCCCCACGCCCTTGTAGGGCACGTGCACGAGCTGCAGGCCCGCGAGGCGCGCGAATTGATCGGCGGCGAGGTGCGGCGGGCTGCCGGTCCCCGCCGAACCGTAGTAGACCTTGCCCGGGTTCGCTCTGGCGTACGCGATGAACTCCGCGAGATCCTTCACCGCAAGCGAGCTCGGGACGACCAGGATATGCGGCGCCTCGGCGACGTTGAACACCGGGACGAGGTCGACGAGCGGGTCGAAGGGAAGCGAGTGCTCGAGGAAAGGCTTGATGACGAGGTTCCCGCCCGCGCCGATCAGCAGGGTATGGCCGTCGGCGGGCGACTTCACCACGTATTCGATTGCGACGTTGCCCGACGCGCCCGCCTTGTTCTCGACCACGACCTGCCGGCCCAGTTGCTGCGCGAGGCCCTCGGCGGCCACGCGCCCGAGGATATCGGTGAGGCCACCCGGGGAAGTATCCACGACCATCCGGACCGCGCGGTTCGGATAGGGGTTCTGCGCTGCGACCGGTGCCGCGCTCGCACCCAGAGCGAGGCCGAGAAGGCCGGCGATTCCGAGGAGAGCGGCGCGAGACGATTTCATTCTGTTCTTGTTCGGATGCCGATCGCAAGTCTACGCCATTGCCGGTGCCGCGGTCATCGTCGAGCGAACGCTAGCGTTCGGCCCGCACCGCCACTTCCATCTCGCCGATCCGCTCGATGCTGCCTCTCAAGTGATCGCCGTCGGCGAGCTTCGAGACGCCCGCCGGCGTTCCCGTCGTGATCAGGACTCCGGGCTTGAGCGTCATCACGTCCGAGAGAAAGCGAATGTGCTCGCGAAGGCCGCAGATCATGTCGCCGGTATGGGCGCTCATGGCGAGCTTGCCGTTCTGCTCGACGCGGATCGCGAGGTTCTGCGGATCGTCGATCTCGTCGCGCGTCACGATCCACGGTCCCAGGCCGGTGAAGGTATCGAAGCCTTTGCGGATGTTGCGCGTGTTCTGCCTGCCCCGCCCCCAGGGATCGCGCTGGCTGAAGTCCCAGCAAATCGTGTAGCCGAACACGCAATCGAGCGCCTGCTCTTCGCCGACGTGGCGCGCCGTCTTTCCGATCACCGCGCACAGTTCGCATTCGAAATCCACGTCCTTGGATATCCTCGGAAGGATCACGGTCCCGCCCGGGCCGATGATCGAGGACGCGGGCTTGAGAAAAAACTCAGCCATCAGCTCGTCCTTGGAGAGGCTCGAGCGGTCGGACGAGCCCATTTTTTCGCGCATCTCCGCCTGGTGCGCCTTGTAGTTCGCGGCAGCCGCCCAGATCGCGGGCGGGTTGAGCATCGGCGCGAGCAGCCTCGCCTGCGCGAGCGGCAGGGACGATCCGGCCTGCACGACGAAGCGCGCGCACTTCATCGCCGCGGGCTCGTTCGCGAGGCGCTCGATCACTTCGAGCATGGTGTGGCCCGGCTTCAGATGGCCCGCTTTCATCAGCGCATCGCCGATCGGGTAGAGCTTTTCCCCGACCACGGCCCCCGCGAGGCCCTCGTTGTAATGGCAGATCTTCATCGCTTCTCCTTCCGATTCCGAAAACAAGCTCAGTCGAGTTTCACGCCGGAGGCCCTGACGACCCGCTCCCAGGCGCGATAGTCCGAGCGCACCAGCTCCGCGAACGCCTGCACCGATCCGCCGATCGGTTCGATGCCCGAATCGAGCAGGCGTCTCTTCGTCTTCGGCTCGTCGATCACCGCCTGCATTCCTGCATTGAGCAGGCGCACGATCTCGTGGCTCGTGCCTTTCGGCGCGAAGATGCCGAACCAGGTCGTCATCTCGTAGCCCGGGAGCCCGGCTTCGGCCGAGGTCGGCACGTCGGGCGCCGCGGCGAGACGCGTCTTGGAGGCCGCTGCAAGCGCCTTGAGCGCGCCGCTTTTCAGGTGCGCCTGCACCGGCCCCAAGCCCACCGAGAGCATCTGCACGCGCCCCGCGACGAGATCGGTGAGAGCCGGCCCCGTGCCTTTGTAGGGAACGTGCACCATCTGCACGCCCGCGAGCCGCGCGAAGTGATCGGCGGCCAGATGCGTGGTGCTTCCGGGACCCGCCGATGCGTAGTTCATCTTTCCCGGATTCGCCTTGGCGAGCGCGATGAATTCCGAGAGGTCGTTCACCGGGAGCGACCCGGGCACGACCAGAAGCTGGGGCGCGCCGGCGACGTTGAAAACCGGAACGATGTCGTTCATCGGATCGAACGGCAGCGAGCCGTAGAGAAATGGCGTGATGACGACGTTTCCGCCGGCGACGAGGAGCAGCGTATAGCCGTCGGGCGCCGATTTCGCCACGTGCTCGATCGCGAGATTGCCGGTCGCGCCCGCCTTGTTCTCGACCACGACCTGCGCTCCGAGCCGGCCCGCCAGGCCTTCGGCGGACATGCGCGCGAGGTAGTCGGTGATGCCGCCGGGTGCGGTGCCCGCTACCAGGCGAATCGTCCTCGCAGGATACCCCGGGGACTGGGCGAGGGCGGCGCCGAGAAAGAGCGCGCCGGCGAGAAGACCGGCGAGCCGGACGGCGCCAATCGGTTTCTCTTTCATGGCGCTGCGAAGGGATTGATTTCCCTGCAACGGTAGCACAGGTTTTCAGTCAGGGACGCTCCAGGATCGTTCCCGTTGAACTTCCCGGACACCGGGAGTAGCATGGATCGAACAACTCCAGGCGTGACAAGGGAGACTTGCCCGTCACTTGATGCGAAAGGAGTCCTTATGTGCTACGAGTTCGACGAGATCTACCGGAAAGCGCGCGAGGCCGAGGAAGCACGCAGAAAAAAGACGGCCGACGATAGCAAAGACAAGCCCTCCGTGCCCGCGAAGCCGGCAGCCCCCGAAGTGAAGCCAAGGGAGCCCGTTCCGGCCTAAAGTCGCCGCAGGTCTCCGGGAAACCCCGACCCCGAAGGGTCGGGTTGGCGCGCTAGCTCAGGGCCTCTTGCGTGGAGCGGTCCCGGATGAAACGGATGAGGTCTTCTTCCGCGAGCGGCGGCCGGCACAGATAGCCCTGGAATTCGTCGCAGCCCTGATTGCGCAGCACGTCGAGCTGCTCGCGCAGCTCGACGCCCTCGGCGATCACGTTCATCTGCAGGCTGTGGGCCATCGCGATGACCGCCCGCGTGATGGCGGCGTCGTCGCTGGAGTGCGGCAGGTCGCGCACGAAGCTCCTGTCCACCTTCAGGTTGTTGATCGGAAAGAGCTTGAGGTAGCCGAGCGACGAATAGCCGGTGCCGAAGTCGTCGATGGTGAGGCGCACGCCCATCGCGCGCAGTTTGTGCATCAGCTTCACCGCCTCGTCCGGATCCCGCATCACCATGCTTTCGGTGATTTCGAGCTCGAGGATGTCGGCGTCCGTCCCGGTGGACTTGAGGATTTCCGCGAGCTGGGGTACCAGCTGCTCCTCGCGGAACTGGATTGCCGAAAGGTTGACCGCGATCGGCATCCGCGGCAGGCCGGCATCCTTCCAGGCTTTGGCGCGCATGCACACCTCGCGCAGCGTCCACAGGCCGATCGGAACGATCAGTCCCGTTTCCTCGGCGAGCTTGATGAATTTCTCCGGGAGCAGCAGGCCCTTCTCGGGGTGCTGCCAGCGCAGCAGCGCTTCGACTCCCGTGATCGCGCCGGTCGTCATGTCGATCTTGGGCTGGTAGTACACGCGGAACTCGCCCCGCTCCAGGCCGTGCCGCAGGCCGGCCTCCAGCGCGAGCTTCTCCGGCGTATGCGATTGCAGCTCGGCGGAGTAGAAGCAGAATCCGTTGCGGCCCCGATCCTTGGCGCGGTACATGGCGATGTCCGCTCCGGCCAGCAGCGCCTTCGAGTCGCGCCCGTCGGCCGGATAGGTGCAGATCCCGATGCTCAGCGTGACATTGAGCTCGTGCCCGTCGATCTTGCGGAGCTCGGACACGGCCGCGAGCAGCTTGCGGGCGATCTCGGTCAGCGCGGCCGGGTCGCCCAGCTCCTCGACCAGCAGCACGAACTCGTCTCCGCCCAGGCGCGCGATGACGTCGCCCTCGCGCACGCAGCCGATCAGGCGCTTGGCGGCTTCCTGCAGCACCCGGTCGCCGAACTGGTGGCCGAGCGTGTCGTTGATGTTCTTGAAACGGTCGAGGTCCATGAAGAAGAGCGCGACGGGCCTCACGTGACGCTCCGCCCTGGCGAGCGCGCGCTGGAGCTCCTCGTTGAACAATACCCGGTTGGGCAGGCCCGTGAGATGGTCGTGCGTGGCCATCTGGCGCACATTGCCGAGAGCCGAGCGAAGCTCCTCGTTGCTCGTGCGCAGGCGCTGGCCGAGACCGCTGATTCTGCCGCCGATGACCGCGAACAGCGGCAGCACGGCGGCGAGGCCCACCCACTGGAACCATTCGTGGTAGACGTTTACCGTTTCCGGCTTGAAATGCATGAGCAGATTGATCACCGCCGCGTAGCCGGCGAGGATCTGCAGCGCGGTCTTGACGAACTCGCGGGTGGTGAAGCGAAACATGCCGAAAGTCAGCACCACCAGGCTCAGGTTGAGCACGACGGCGCGTCCTTGATCGAAGCTGTAGACGGCGACCATCACCACGACATTGCCGATGAACACCTGCAGCCAGGTCAGGCTCGGGTCGCTGAATTTCCGGTTCAGGCCGGCACGAAACACCGCGTAGAGCCCGACGTTGACCAGGACCATCGTCGCGACGAGGGTGAGCGCGGGCCCCCGCGCGACCAGGTTGAATTCGCAAGCAAGCCAAACCAGGGGAATGCAGATCGCGTAGGCGGCCGAGGCGAGCAGGAAACGGCGCAGCCGCACCGCCTGCCTGGGATCGCCTCCCGATAGGGACAAGTATCTGATCACGGTTGATTTTGCTGAAAGGCTGGCGCGATTCTAACGTACCGGGCCGCAGGAGAGGCAGTCGCGTTTGACTGCCGCGCCCCGATGCGTCACATTCCGCCCATGCGACTGGGCTACTTCACGATGCCGCTGCATCCACCGCACCGCGAGCCGACGCGCGAGGCAGCGCGCATCTAGTCCCCGCGCCATGGAAGACGAAAGCACGATACAGAAGAACATCGCCGACAAGCTGATTTCGGCGTTGAAGACGGGCGGCTTCCTGCTCTATGCCCAGAAAATCCTGCGGCTCGGCGCCTCCAGCCACGAGCCGCCGTTCCAGGAGATCCTCGTCCGCTTTCGGGAGGAAGAGGAAAAGCTGCTTCCGCCGGGTACGTTCTTTCCCATGCTGCAGGAGTACCGGCTGCTGCCGTATGTCGACCGCTGGGTGGTGAGCCGGCTTGCGAGCTGGATACAGGAGTCCCGCACCCGGTCGCCCGGCTGGCCCGTGCCCGTAAACGGGGTCAACCTTTCGGAGGACACGCTGCGCGAGCCGAAATTCGCGGACTTCGTCGCCAGGAACATCCAGAGCGCGAGGCTGCCCGAAGGGGTCTTCACTTTCGAGCTCGGCTGGGACACGGCTCTGCTGCACACCGAGCAGTTGAGGAATATCCAGGCGCAGCTCGGGCCCCTTGGCTGCCGCTTCACCTTCGCCGGCTTCGACGGCAGCGAGGGCTCGTTCAACTTCCTCAAAACGCTCAAGCCCGATTTCGTGAAGCTCACTTATGGCACCGTGAAGGACCTCGGCCGCGGCCTCGCGGCTTCCGAGAAAGTCGAATCGATCAACCACAAGTGCCACGCCATGGGGATCAAGACCATCGCGGAATTCATCGAGAGCATGGAGGTGCTCGACCAGCTGCGCCTGATCGAGGTGGATTTCGCCCAAGGACTCATCATCGGCGGGCCGCACAAGCTGGCCTAGCGCCGATCGCCCGCGCCTGCCGCGAGCGGCGTCGAGAACGACGTCCCGGTCACCGTCGCGTAGCCGGTTGCCGACACATACGCCGGGTCGCAGGTCCCGCACGCGGCGGCGGTGCGCGCCGTCGAGAGCACCGCGTTGCCGGGCGCGGCGACG
>DASPWT010000116.1:0-8067 GCA_035637655.1 Burkholderiales bacterium
CGGATGACGAATCCGATCGCCGGCGTGCGGCCCAGGCCTCCTCCGACCAGCACGCGGAACCCCACCTCGCCCTTCTCATCTTTGAGCGCGTGCAGTCCGATGTCGTGCACGGCGACTGCCGCACGGTCCGATCTTGCGCCGTTTACCGCGAACTTGAACTTGCGGGGGAGGTAGGAGAACTCGGGATGGAACGTGGACCACTGGCGGATGATCTCGCACCAGACGAAGGAATCGACGATCTCGTCCTGCGCGACGCCGGCGAAATGGTCGGTGGTGATATTGCGGAAGGAATTGCCCGAGGTCTGTATCGCGTGCATCTGCACGGTGGCGAGCTCGGCGAGGATGTCCGGCGCCTGCGGGAGCTTCGGCCAGTTCAACTGGAGGTTCTGGCGCGTGCTGAAATGGCCGTAGCCGCGATCGTACTTGCGGGCGATATGCGCGAGCTTTCTCAACTGCTTGGTCGACAACAACCCGTACGGGATCGCGATCCTGAGCATCGGCGCGTAGCGCTGGATGTAGAGGCCGTTTCGGAGGCGCAGCGCGCGAAATTCATCGTCGGAGAGCTTGCCGGCGAGAAAGCGCCGCGTCTGGTCGCGGAACTGGACGACGCGTTCGTCGACGAGCTTCTGGTCGATTTCGTCGTAAAGGTACATGGGTTCTACAGCGCCAGTTTGCCGCCGATGAGGATCAGCATCGCAGCGAGCGCACCGCGCAGCAGCCGTTCCGGAATCTTCTGGCTGAGCGCGCTGCCGAGCCAGATGCCTGGCAACGAGCCGATGAGGAGAGCCACCAGCAGTTTCCAGTCCACCGCCCCGGCCACGGCATGCCCCAGCCCGGCGACCAAAGTGAGCGGTACGGCATGAGCGATGTCGGTACCGACGATGCGCGCAACGGCAAGGCCCGGGTAAAGGAGAAACAGGACCGTCACACCCAGCGCGCCAGCGCCTACCGATGAAACCGTGACCAAGACCCCGAGTACCGCGCCGAGCGCAACGGTGCGTCGCGGCGAGCCGGTTGCCGAACGCGGGCCGGACGCGGCGCGACGCGCCGCCCAGGCGTGAAGCTTTTCTCTGAACAGTAGCGCCCCGGCGGTGAGAATGAGAGCAAAGCCGAGCGCTACGCTCACGATCGCCGAGAGTTTGCCGGGATCAGGCACGAACAGGTGCAACAACGCCAGAGTGACGGCGGAAGCCGGCACGCTGCCTGCGGCGAGCCAGCCGACGATGTTCCAAGCGACGTTGCCGCGACGCGTGTGAGCCCATGCGCCGCCGGTTTTGGTCAATGCGGCAAAAAGGAGATCCGTTCCGACTGCGGTGACGGGCGCGACGCCGAACACGAGCACGAGCAGCGGCGTCATGAGCGAGCCCCCGCCGACACCTGTAACGCCGACCACTAACCCGACCACAAACCCGGAGAGTGAATAGAGCCAGTCCATGTTCAAGTTTCGTTGAAGGAAAGCATCCTAGCGTCCGCACTTAATGCCTCAAAAGACTTTCGTGTTAGAATTTAATAACCATCGAACATATGATGTAAACACATGAATTTTCAGCAATTACGATACGTTCGTGAGACGGTCAGGCAAGGACTGAATCTTACGGAAGCCGCCAAGAAGCTGTTTACCTCCCAGCCCGGGGTGTCGAAGCAGATCCGCGAGCTCGAGAACGAGCTCGGCGTCGAGATCTTCGTGCGTCACGGCAAGCGCATCGTCGCGGTGACCGAGCCCGGCAAAGCCGTGGTAGAGGTGATCGAGCGACTGCTGCAGGAGGCGGAGAACTTGAAGCAGGTGGGGCGCGAATTCAAAGACCAGGCCGCAGGCACGCTGACCATCGCCACCACCCATACTCAGGCACGCTACTCGCTGCCCAAGGTGGTGGGGGCATTCAAGCGGCGTTATCCGAAAGTGCATCTCACGATCAAGCAGGGCAGCCCGCCGCAGCTTGCGGAGATGGTGATCGCGCGCGAGGCCGATATGGCGATCGCCACCGAAGCGCTGGATAACTACCCCAAGCTCCTCGCCCTGCCGGGTTACGAATGGCGCCATTGCGTGGTAGTGCCGGCGAAGCACGCGCTCGCGAAAGAGCAGCGCCTGACGCTCGAGGTGCTTGCGCGATACCCGATCGTGACCTACGACCCCGCGTTCGCCGGAAGGAGCCGTATCGACGAAGCGTTCCAGGCGCAAGGGCTCACGCCCGACATCGTGCTTTCCGCGGTCGACTCGGACGTGATCAAGACTTACGTGGAGCTGGGGCTCGGGGTCGGTGTCATCGCGGCGATGGCTTTCGACGAGAAGCGCGACCGGCACTTGCGCGCGCTGGAGGCCGGACACCTGTTCGGCACCATGACGACCCGCGTTGCGGTGCGCCGGGGCGCGGCGCTACGCGGCTATGCTTACACTTTCATCGAGCTGTTCTCGCCGCGGCTATCGCGAAAGCTGATCGAAACCGCGTTGGCCGGCAAGGCCGAAACGTACGAGCTGTAATTCGTTTTGCCGACTGCTTAATCTCCGGTCGGCGAGATGCGGAACGCCATCACCGAAGACACGGCGTTGAGGGCCTCGGAAAGCTGGCGGGTATTACTGCGGTCGGGCGAGTGAATCACCATGTGGTATTCGAATATCCTGCCCTCGTTAGCGACGCTGTAGTTCATGTTGGCCACTGCAAACCCCTGCCGTTCCACCATCGCCCGCAGCTCGGCCTCGGGCAGGGCGGCGTCGCGAAGGAAAGCCACCGTGAGGTTCGCGTAGAACTCGATCGGCATCCGGCGCTCGATCCAGCGGAATACCGAGAGCACGATGAGTGTCATCGCCGTGGCGATGCCCGCGGGGAAGTAGAAGCCTACCCCGATCAGGATTCCGATCGCCGCGGTGATCCAGATCGACGCGGCGGTGGTCAAGCCGCGCACGGTCAGGCCTTCTTTCATGATGACGCCGGCGCCGAGGAAGCCGATGCCCGTCATGATCCCCTGCGCCATCCGGGTCGGGTCGATCGTGACGCGCTCGAGGAACGACGCCTCGAACCATTTGACGTGATAGACGGTGAGAATCATCAATACGGTCGAGGCAATGCAGACCAGCGCGTGCGTGCGAAACCCCGCCGGGCGGCCGTGGTAGCTGCGTTCCAGGCCGATGATCCCGCCCGCGGCGAGCGCGATCACCAGGTGCAGCGCCATCTCGCCGTATTCGTTGTTCCAGATCGAGTTCATCGCCAAGCCCCCAGGTCGCTCAGTAGCGGTAGGAGTCGGCCTTATAGGGACCGGCCTTGGACACCCCGATGTAGCGCGCCTGCGCGTCGGTGAGCTCGGTGAGCTGCGCGTTGAGCTTCTTCAGCTGCAGCCGCGCGACCTTCTCGTCCAGGTGCTTGGGCAGCACATACACGCCGACCGGATACTTGCCGGAACCCTTCTGCGACTCGGTCCACAACTCGATCTGGGCGAGGGTCTGGTTGGCGAAGGACGAGCTCATCACATACGAAGGATGCCCGGTGCCGCAGCCCAGGTTCACCAGCCGCCCCTTGGCGAGGAGGATGATCCTCTTCCCGTCGGGGAAGATGACATGGTCGACCTGCGGCTTGATCTCCTCCCATCTGTACTGCTCGATGGAGGCGATGTCGATCTCGTTGTCGAAGTGGCCGATGTTGCAGACGATGGCCTGGTTCTTCATTTTCTTCATGTGTTCGTGCGTGATCACGTGGAAGTTGCCGGTGGCGGTGACGAAGATATCGGCCTTGTCGGCGGCGTAGTCCATGGTCACCACGCGGTAGCCTTCCATCGCCGCCTGCAGCGCGTTGATCGGGTCGATCTCGGTCACCCACACCTGGGCCGAGAGCGCGCGCAGCGCCTGGGCGCTGCCCTTGCCGACGTCGCCGTAGCCGCACACCAGCGCGACCTTGCCGGCGATCATCACGTCGGTGGCGCGCTTGATGCCGTCCACCAGTGATTCGCGGCAGCCGTAGAGATTGTCGAACTTGCTCTTCGTGACCGAATCGTTGACGTTGATCGCGGGGAAGGCGAGCCTGCCCTCCTTGTGCATCTGGTAGAGCCGGTGCACGCCGGTGGTGGTCTCCTCGGTCACGCCCTTCACCTGCGCGAGGCGGGTCGAATACCACTTCGGGTCGCGGGCGAGCTTGGCCTTGATCGCGGCGAACAGGAATTTCTCCTCCTCGCTCCCCGGCTTGGCGATGAGGGAGGCGTCCTTCTCGGCGCGGGCGCCCAGGTGCACGAGCAGCGTCGCGTCGCCGCCGTCGTCCAGGATCATGTTGGAGTAGGCGTTGTCGGGCCGCTCGAAGATGCGGTGGGTGTAGTCCCAGTATTCTTCCAGCGACTCGCCCTTGTAGGCAAACACCGGCGTGCCCTTCACGGCGATCGCCGCCGCGGCATGGTCCTGGGTGGAGAAGATGTTGCAGGAGGCCCAGCGCACCTGCGCGCCCAGCGCCTGCAGCGTCTCGATCAGCACCGCGGTCTGGATGGTCATGTGCAGCGAGCCTGCGATTCGCGCGCCGCGCAGCGGCTGGGTGGCGGCGAATTCCTCGCGGATCGCCATCAGGCCCGGCATCTCGGTCTCGGCGATGGCGATTTCCTTGCGGCCCCAGTCGGCGAGCGCAAGGTCGGCTACGCGAAAGTCCTGCTTGGATTTGAGTACGGCGCTCATCTCGCGCCCTCCTTGGTTCAAAGAGTTTGCGAGCGCCGTTGCAGTGTGACCCCCGAGCCTGGCGAACCTGGCGGTTCGTTGCAACGCTCCTCGGAGAGGGCGGAATTATACCGCGGTCGGTTTCCCGGGACTAGGCGGGTCTCAGGCCATCGCCGGCTGCTTGATCCCCGAATCGGCCGCGAGCGCGGGCGCTTTGTCGGTGTTCTCCCACGTGAACTCCGGCTCGTCGCGGCCGAAGTGGCCGTAAGCGGCGGTCTTCTCGTAGATCGGACGCAGCAGATCGAGCATTTGGATGATGCCTTTCGGCCTCAGGTCGAAATGGCTCAATACGAGCGCTGAGAGCTTTTCGTCGGAAATCTTTCCGGTGCCATAGGTGGTGACCATCACGCTGGTCGGCTTGGCCACGCCGATGGCGTAGGACACCTGCACCAGGCATTTCGTGGCGAGCCCTGCGGCGACCACGTTCTTGGCGACATAGCGCGCGGCGTAAGCGGCCGAACGATCGACCTTGGACGGGTCCTTGCCGGAGAATGCGCCGCCGCCGTGCGGCGCCGAGCCGCCGTAGGTATCGACGATGATCTTGCGGCCGGTGAGCCCGCAGTCGCCCTTGGGCCCGCCGATTTCGAAGCTGCCCGTCGGATTGACGAGGTACTTGATCTGGCCCTTGATGAGGTTTTTCGGCAGCACCGGCTTGATGATCTGTTCGATCACCGCTTCCTCTATCTGCTTGTGGGTGAGGCCCGGTTGATGCTGGGTGGATAGCACCACCGTCTCGATCGAGTCGGGCTTGTTGTCCGCATACTTGATGGTGACCTGGGATTTGGCGTCCGGGCGCAGCCAGGACAGCCGGCCGTCGCGGCGGATCTCCGACTGGCGCTCGACCAGCCGATGGGCGAGATAAATCGGGAGCGGCATGAGCTGCGGCGTCTCGTCGCATGCATAGCCGAACATCAGGCCCTGGTCGCCCGCGCCCTGGTCGAGATCGAGGCCCCTGCCTTCATCGACGCCCTGCGCGATGTTCGGCGACTGCTCGCCGTAGGCCACGATCACGGTGCAGGTGTGGGTATCGAAGCCGATGGTCGGATCGTTGTAACCGATGCGCCTGACTGTCTTGCGCACCACTTCGGAGAAATTGACCCGCGCGCCGGTGGTGATTTCGCCGGCGAGCACAACCATATTGTCCTTGACCAGGGTCTCGGCGGCGACTCGGGAGGTTTTGTCCTGCGCTAGAATGGCGTCCAGAACGGCATCGGAAATCTGGTCGGCGACCTTGTCCGGATGTCCTTCTGACACCGATTCGGACGTGAAAAGATAGCTGCTCATGCTGGCGGTTTTCCCTGCGAAAAAAGGTTCGCCAGTCTAGCACAGCGATTCAGGCCCACCCAACCCACTCCGCTCCCACTTTAGTTACATGCTATTTCTGCTGCGGCTGGCGGCGCGTCTCCCCCTGTCGCTGCTGCACGCTCTGGGCGCGCTATTGGGCTGGACTGTGTATCTCTGCTCGCCGCGTTACCGGAGGGACTTCAAGCGCAACCTCGCTGCCGCGGGGCTGAGCGATTTTCCCCTGCGCCGGGCCGCCGTCGCGGAGGCGGGCAAGAGCGTGATGGAAGTGCCGGCGGTCTGGCTGCGCCCGCTTGCCCGGGTGGCCGATCTTGTGGTCGAGGTGAATGGATGGGAGCACATGGACGACGGCGCGAAGCGCGGAAAGGGCGTCATCGTGGTGACGCCCCACATCGGCTGCTGGGAAATGGTCGGACAATATGTCGCGAGCCGCATGCCGATTACGGTGATGTACAGTCCGCCCAAAATTCGGGCCCTCGAGCCGCTCATGCGGATCGGCCGCAGCCGCGGCCCAGCGATGAAAAGCATTCCCGCCGATCTGCGGGGCGTGCGCTCGATGCTGAAGGCACTCAGGCGCGGAGAAGCGATCGGGGTGCTGCCCGACCAGGTGCCCGGCGTCGGTGAAGGCGAATGGGTCGAGTTCTTCGGCAGGCCGGCCTATACCATGACGCTCGTCGGCAGGATCTCCGAGCAGACCGGGGCTCCGGTGCTGGTCTGCTGCGCCGAGCGTCTGCCCGGGGGGCGCGGCTATCGTTTCATTGCGGAACCGATGCTCGCGCCGCGGCCGCCCGAGTCGCCGGTGCGGGCTCTCAACCGCTCCCTGGAGCGGCTGATCCGCCGTCACCCCGAGCAGTACCTGTGGGGCTATAACCGCTACAAGGTGCCGGCGGGGGTGCTGCCGCCGGGTGCCCGGTAAAGGAGGGGAGGCCGCCTTGGTGACCCGAATTGCCGTTGCCGTCGTCTGGATGCTGCACTTCCTGCCGCTTGCCCTGCTCGCTCCTATCGGCTCCGCTCTGGGTTCGCTGCTGTACATCCTTGGACGCGAGCGGCGCCGCGTCTGTCTGACCAACCTCTCGCGCTGCTTGCCGGAGATGACGGAAAAGGAGCGTGGCGCGCTTGCCGAAGCGCACTTCCGCGCCTTCGGCCGGAGCGTCCTCGAGCGATCCATCCTCTGGTGGGCGCCGCGCGAGGGCGTCATGCGGCTCGTGCGCATCGTGGGTCTGGAGCGGATCCACGCGCTCAAGGGACAGCCGCTCATCCTGCTTGCGCCGCATTTCGTCGGGCTGGACGCGGGCTGCACGCGCCTCACCTGCGAAATCGACATGGCGGGGATCTACGCGAAACAGAAAGACGCTTTCTTCGACGCGCTGCTCCTCTCGGGGCGAACGCGCTTCGGGCGCCAGCGCGCGATTTCCCGCCAGGAAGGCGTGCGCCCGGCGATCGCCGCGCTCAAGGAGGGGATTCCGTTCTACTATCTCCCCGATCAGGACTACGGCCAGAGTGATGCGATTTTCGTGCCGTTCTTCGCGGCTTCCGCCGCAACCATCACCGGGCTTTCGCGCATGACGCGGCTCACCGGCGCGCGCGTGCTGCCCTGCGTGACGCGCATGCTGCCGGGCGGCGCCGGATATGAGCTGCGGTGCTATCCGGTCTGGGAGGATTTCCCGAGCGATGACGATGCCGCCGACGCGCGTCGCATGAACGCCTTCATCGAGGAGCGCGTGCGCGAAATGCCCGAGCAATACTTCTGGACGCACAAGCGTTTCAAGACCCGGCCACCGGGTGAGGCCAAGTGGTATTGATCCTTCGCGATTTCACCCGCCTGCGATCGACCGGATCAGTTCCTCGGGCACAAACACCTTGCCGTCCTTGATCACGCGATGGACTTTGCTGAGGTTCATCACATTGGCCAGCGGGTCCGCATCCAGGATGACCAAGTCCGCAAGCTTCCCGGGAGCGAGCGTGCCGATCTCGCGCTCCATGCCCATGGCCTTTGCTCCATTCGACGTCGCGGATCGCAATACCTGCAATGGCGTAAGGCCGGCCTGCGTCATGATTTCCATTTCCCGGAATACCGATGG
>DASPWT010000117.1:0-3077 GCA_035637655.1 Burkholderiales bacterium
TACGCGCTGGGCGGGTTCCGCATCTACGACGTTTCCGACCGGACGAAACCGAAGCTCCTCGCTTTCCAGAAGACCGGCGGCATCGGCGTGCACCGCTTCGACATGGACGAGCGCTACGCCTACATCTCGACCGAGATGGAAGGCTACCTGGGGAACATCCTCGTCATCTACGACATCCGCAAGCCGGAGAAGCCGCAGGAAGTTTCGCGCTGGTGGATGCCGGGACAGAACCTTGCCGCCGGAGAAAAACCTTCCTGGGCGGGGAAGCGTCACCGGCTGCACCACGCGCTGCGCTTCGGGGATAAATTGTGGGCCGGCTGCTGGCACGCTGGGGTGAGGGTGATCGATATCTCGAACATCCGCGCCCCGCGCACGATCGGCGAATACAACTACCACCCGCCTTTCCCTGAGCCTTCGCACACTTTCATGCCGGTTCCGTTCGCAATCGAAGGCCGTCGCATCGCGCTCGCGAGCGACGAAGAGGATCACGCGCACGACGAGAAGGAGATGGAGCGGCGCCGCGGCCGGCCGCACGGCTGCCTGTGGGTGCTGGATGTCACCGACCTCGCGCACATCAAGCCGCTTTCGATCTACGAGGTGAGCGAGCTCGATTCGCCGTGGAGCCGGGCGACGCCCGGACGCTTCGGCGCGCACCAGTTCCAGGAGCACATGAAGGACACGCTGGTCTACTGCGCGTGGTTCGCGGGAGGCTTGAGGATCGTCGACATCGACGACCCGCTTGCCCCGCGCGAAGTCGGCCACTTCATCCCCGAGCCGGCTCCGGGAAAAGCCGCGCCGCAGACGAACGACGTCGACGTCGATTCCCGCGGCCTCGTCTACATCGTCGACCGCTACGCCGGGTTCGACGTCCTGGAATTCGAGCGTTAAGATCTAGTCGATTCCGGCGGCGGCAAAAGCCGCCTTTGCGGCTGGCGTGCCGATGTAGCGCACGAAATCCCTAGCGACCTCGGGTTCCGGCGCGTCGGTCATGACCGCGGCGAAATACGCAGTGGAATTCTGCACCTGCTCCGGCAGCGGACCGACCAGCTTCAAGCCTTTCGGTTCGAATTGCCTGATCTCCGTGATCGCGCCGAAGCCGATCTCGATGCCCTTTCCGCCGATCACGTGCTCGAGCACCTGCGCGGAACTGGCGTAGCGCGTGGTCTTGGTTTTCAATTGATCCGCGATCCCGAGCAATTCGAAAAGTTTTTCCAGGTACAAGCCGGTCGATGCCTGGCTGTATACGACCGAATCGGCGCTGAGCAGCGACTGCTTGAATCTGTCGAGCGTGGCGATATCGGGATCGGGCGCCGCAGCGCGCACCGTGACGCCGATCCCCACTCGTCCGATGAAGGAGTGCGCTTCGGCGTCGGCCTTGCCTCTTCGCAGCTGATCGTTCATCAATCCCGACGGGGCGACCAGGACATCGGCCGGCTCGCCCACTGAAAGGCGCCTCTCGAGCTGCGGCACCGCGGCGAAGAACTGGATCCTTACCCGGTTGCTCGTTTCGCGCCTGAACTGGTCGGCGACTTTCACCAGGCCGGGCTCGAGGGCGCCGGCGGCGAGGACCCTGATATCGGTCGCCGCGGCCGCGCCCGCGACCGCGCACGACAGCAATGCCGCCACGAACCTCATGCCGGGTCGCTCACTAGTCGATGCCCGCCCCCACGAACAGCGCCTTGCTCTCGGGGCTGCCAAGATAGCGCACGAAGACCCTGGCAAGCTCGGCATTGGCGGCGGCCGTCATCGGCGCCGCGGAATACGAAGTGTAGTTCTGCACTTCGGGCGGCAACGGCCCGACGAGCTTCAGGCCCTTGTCGCGGTGCTGCAGGATTTCGGTGACCGGCCCGAAGCCGATTTCCCGGCCTTTGCCCTTGAGCACGTGCTCCATGACAGCGGCGCCATCGGCGTAGCGCGTGGTCTTGGCCTGCACCTGCTCGTAGATCTCCATTCTCTTGAGCAGATTCTCGAAGTAAATGCCGCTGGACGCGCGGTTGAACACGATCGATTCGGCCTCGAGCACCGAGCGCTTGAGCGCGTCCGCACTCGAGATGTCGGGTACGGCGGCCCCGGGCCGGACCGCCACGCCCAGCCCCACCCGCCCGAGGTTGACGCGGTCCGCCGTCACCTTGCCCGCGCCAGCGAATTCATCGAGCGCGGCAGGGGGCGCGATCACCACGTCGAACGCGTCCCCGCCCGCGATGCGCTTGCGGATCTCGGGCGCGGTGTTGAAAGTGATGTTCACGTCATGTCCTGACTGCTTGTGAAAGGCGGCAGCAGCGGCCCTCAAGCCGGGCTCGACTGCGCCCGCGCTCAAGACCTTGATCTCAGCCGCCATCGCGCCGCCCGTAGTAAACGCGCACAGCGCACACAACAGCAAAGCCGTCGCGATCTTCATTTTCTGTCCCCCGGGAATCGCAGCAAATTACCACAACCTCACTCGGCGCGCGCGCCCGAGCGGCTTGTCGGGAAACCCCGTGATCTGCGCGGAGCCTGTACCGGCCGACAGCGCGAGCGCAATGGCGAGGAGCGCGCGGATTCCGCCGGGCCTCAATCGACCCTCGCGCCGGAGTCCTTCACGATCTTGCCCAGGCGCGGGATGTCCGCCTTGATCAGCGCAGCGAGCGCATCCGGCGTCATGCCGCCCGGGTCCGCGCCGAGTTCCTGGATTTTCCTCTGCGTCTCGGATTCTCTCAGGGTCCTCGCCACCTCCGAATGGATGCGCGCGACGATCTCCTTGGGCGTGCCGGCGGGCGCGAACATCGCCTGCCAGGAGCTGATGTCATAGCCCGCGAGGCCGGCTTCGGCCATGGCCGGCACTTCGGGCGCCACGAACGAGCGTTTCGCGGAGGTGACCGCCAACGCCTTCAGTCTGCCGCCTTTGACCTGCGGATAGGCGGTGGTGATGTTCTCGAAGCTCAGCTGGATCGTCCCCGCCAGCAGATCGGGGATCATCGGCCCGCTGCCCTTGTAGGGAATGTGCTGCATCTGCGTGCCGGTCATGATCTTGAACAGCTCGCCCGATATGTGCTGCGAAGTGCCGTTGCCGGCGGAGCCGAAGATGTACTTGTTCGGGT
>DASPWT010000118.1:0-4627 GCA_035637655.1 Burkholderiales bacterium
CGATGCCGTGGCCGGCGGCGCTGCCGGTCACCAGTGTGAAACGGCAGTCTTCGTCCTGCTCCCAATACCATTCGGAGGAGAGCTCGATGAGGCTCTCGAAACGCTCCTCCCACCGCCGCAGCTCCTCGTTCGAATCCTGCGGCTTGTTCGGCTTCTTCTTCGCGCCCATGCGGCTTTCCCGCGTTCAGGCCCTGCTTTGCCTGCGTTCGCCGAAAACATCCGCGCGGGCTGCGGGACGCGCGCGCAGGTATTGCGGCGGGATGCGCGGCGTCGCGCCCAGTTCTTGCGCGGCATGCCAGCCCCAACGGGGATCCCAGAGAAAGCCGCGCGCGAGCGCGACCATGTCGGCTTGGCCTTCGGCGACGATTTTCTCGGCTTGTCCCGCTTCCGTGATCAGGCCGATCGCGATGGTGATGATGCCCGCGTCCTTGCGGATGCGCTCGGCGAACGGCACCTGATAACCCGGACCGACGGGGATCACCTGGTTCTTCATCAGCCCGCCGCTCGAGCAATCGATCCAGTCGGTGCAGGAGACGCGTACCCCGAGCGGCTTGTGTCCCGGCCAGGCCGCACGCACGGCGGCAAAAACTTCCAGCGGAAAGCGCATCCTGTTGGCGAGTGAGCCGCCGTATTCGTCGTCGCGCCGGTTCGAGAGCGGCGACAGGAATTCGTGCATGAGATAACCGTGAGCCGAATGCAGCTCGATCGCATCGAACCCGATTCGCTCGGCGCGGCGCGTCGAGTCGGCGAATTTCGCGACGAGCGCCTTGATCTCGGCGCGGGTGAGCGCGCGCGGCACCCGTTCGCCTTCGCCCATCGCGACTGCCGAGGGGGCGACCGGCTGCCAGCCGCCGTTTTCCAGGGGGAGCGATTTCCCCGCGTCCCAGGGCGCGGCGGTCGAGGCTTTCCTGCCGGCATGGGCGAGCTGGATGCCGAGTTTTGCCTGGCCGTGGGCGCGGCAGAGCTTCACCACGCGCTCGAGCGCCGACTCATTTGCGTCGGAATACAGGCCCGAGCAGCCCGGCGTGATGCGGCCGATCGGCTCGACATCGGTCATCTCGAAACACAGGAGCGCCGCGCCCGAATTGGCGAGCATACCCAGGTGCGCGAGATGCCAGTCGTTCATGCAACCGTCGATCGCGGAATACTGGCACATGGGCGATACCATGATGCGGTTCTCGAGCGCGAGACCGCGCAAACGGATAGGCTCAAACAGGAGGCTGGTCATCGAATCATCAATACGCGGAAAGCCCTCGAGGAGTGCCCAATGCTACCCGGAATCCGCAGCTGACATCGGCCTGCGGCAAGGCTCGGAGAGCGCGGCTTGTTTATGGGGGCCGCCCGCTCAACCGATGTGTTGACAATCGAGATAACTTGTTGACCATTGACCGCTTTTCCCGCTAAAATCCCGCCTCTTCGAACTGCGCGGGGCGGCCGTTTTTCGCAGACGGGCCGTCCCGGTCTTTTTTGGAACGCAAAATAATGCCGACAGTCAACCAGTTGGTGCGTAATGCGCGGACTCGCTTGCCCGCCAAGAGCAAGGTCCCCGCGCTCGCCGGATCGCCGCAGAAGCGCGGCGTGTGCACGCGCGTCTATACGACCACGCCCAAAAAACCGAACTCGGCGCTTCGCAAGGTCGCAAAAGTGCGCCTCACCAACGGGTTCGAGGTGATCAGTTACATCGGCGGGGAAGGCCACAACCTGCAGGAACACTCCGTGGTGCTGATCCGGGGAGGCCGGGTGAAAGACCTGCCCGGCGTGCGCTACCACATCGTGCGCGGCAGCCTCGATACCCAGGGCGTCAAGGACCGCAAGCAAGGCCGATCCAAGTACGGCGCGAAGAAACCCAAGGCCGCCTGAGTTCCGGAAAGTCTTCCATGCCCCGACGCAGAGAAGTCCCCAAGCGCGAGATCTTGCCCGATCCGAAGTACGGCAATGCCGACGTCGCCAAGTTCGTCAACGTCCTCATGACCCGCGGCAAGAAATCGGTCGCCGAGCACATCGTCTACGACGCGTTCGACACGATCAAGTCGAAGAGCGGCAAGGATCCGCTCGAAGTGTTCAGCCTGGCGGTGCAGAACGTGAAGCCCATGGTCGAAGTGAAAAGCCGCCGGGTGGGCGGCGCCAACTACCAGGTGCCGGTCGAAGTGCGCCCGGTGCGGCGGGCCGCGCTCTCGATGCGCTGGATCCGCGAGGCGGCGCAGAAGCGCGGCGAGAAGTCCATGGACGCGCGCCTCGCAGGCGAGCTGATGGAAGCGGCTGAAGGGCGCGGCGGCGCGATGAAGAAGCGCGAGGAAGTGCACCGCATGGCCGAGGCCAACAAGGCCTTCGCGCACTACCGATTCTAGGAATTCAAGGTGCTGCAAGTGGCCCGCAAGACCCCCATCGACCGTTACCGCAATATCGGCATCAGCGCGCATATCGATGCCGGCAAGACCACGACCACGGAGCGCATCCTTTTCTATACCGGCGTCTCGCACAAGATGGGCGAGGTGCACGACGGCGCAACGGTCATGGACTGGATGGAGCAGGAGCGCGAGCGCGGCATCACCATCACATCGGCGGCGACGACCTGCTTCTGGAAGGGCATGGACAACAACATGCCCGAGCACCGCATCAACATCATCGACACGCCCGGCCACGTCGACTTCACCATCGAAGTGGAGCGCTCGATGCGCGTGCTCGACGGGGCCTGCATGGTGTACGACGCGGTCGCCGGCGTGCAGCCGCAGTCGGAGACCGTATGGCGCCAGGCGAACAAGTACGGTGTCCCGCGCCTTGCGTTCATCAACAAGATGGACCGGCAGGGCGCGGACTTCTTCAAGTCCTATGGGCACATCCAGACGCGCTTGAAGGGCAATCCGGTCCCCATCCAGATTCCGATCGGCGCTGAGGAAAAATTCGAGGGTGTAGTCGATCTCGTGCGCATGAAGGCGATCTACTGGGACGATTCCACCCAGGGCATGAAGTTCGAAACGCGCGACGTCCCCGCCAATCTTCTCGAGGAGGCCAAGAAATGGCGGGAGAAGATGGTCGAGGCCGCCGCCGAGGCCGACGATGAGCTCATGCACAAGTACCTCGAGGGTCACAATCTCTCGAACGACGACATCAAGAAGGGGCTGCGCATCCGCACCATCAAAAACGAAATCGTGCCGATGCTGTGTGGCTCCGCATTCAAGAACAAGGGCGTGCAGGCGATGCTCGATGCCGTGATCGATTACCTGCCTGCGCCCGTGGACATTCCACCGGTCAAGGGCCAGGACGATGACGGCAAGCCCGAGACGCGCAAGCCCGGCGACGAAGAGCCGTTCTCGGCGCTCGCGTTCAAGATCATGACCGATCCCTATGTCGGCCAGCTCACGTTCTTCCGCGTCTATTCGGGCGTTCTGAATTCGGGCGACACCGTCTACACCTCGGTGCGCGGCAGGAAAGAGCGCATCGGGCGGCTCTTGCAGATGCATGCCAACCAGCGCGACGAGATCAAGGAAGTGCGCGCCGGCGACATCGCCGCAGCGGTGGGCCTGAAGGACGTCACGACCGGTGAGACCCTGTGCGATCCGGACGAGGTCATCATTCTCGAGAAGATGGTGTTCCCCGACCCGGTGATCCACGTCGCGGTCGAGCCCAAGACCAAGGCCGACCAGGAGAAGATGGGCGTGGCGCTGCATCGGCTGGCGCAGGAGGACCCGTCCTTCCGCGTGCGCACCGACGAGGAATCCGGACAGACCATCATCTCGGGCATGGGCGAGCTGCATCTGGAGATCATCGTGGACCGCATGAAGCGCGAGTTCGGCGTGGAAGCGAACGTTGGCGCCCCGCAGGTTGCGTACCGCGAGACCATGAGGAAGTCGGTCGAATCGGAAGGCAAATTCATCCGTCAGTCGGGCGGACGCGGGCAGTACGGCCACGTGTGGCTGAAGCTCGATCCGCAGCCCCACGGTACGGGCTACGAATTCGTCGACGGGGTCAAGGGAGGCAAGGTGCCTCGCGAGTTCATCCCCGCGGTGAAGAAGGGGATCGACGAAGCGCTGCAGGACGGCGTGCTCGCGGGCTTCCCCGTCGTGGACGTGAAGGCCACTCTCTTCGACGGGTCCTACCACGAGGTGGACTCGAACGAGAACGCATTCAAGATGGCGGCGATCTTCGCGTTCAAGGACGGCATGCGCAAGGCCAATCCTGTCTTGCTCGAGCCGATCATGGCAGTCGAGGTCGAGACTCCCGAGGAGAAAATGGGCGACGTCGTGGGCGACCTGTCGTCGCGCCGCGCCGCCATCAAGGAAATGGAAGACCTCGGCGCCGGCAAGGCGATTCGCGCCGAAGTGCCGCTTGCCGAGATGTTCCAGTACTCCACGCATCTGCGCTCGCTCACTCAAGGGCGGGCCACCTATACGATGGAGTTCAAGCACTACGCGGAAGCCCCCAAGCAGATTGCCGAAGGCGTCATCAGCAAGATCACCGGCAAGAACGAAAAGAAATAACGGAGTCGAATCATGTCCAAGAGTAAATTTGAGAGGACCAAGCCGCACGTGAACGTGGGGACGATCGGCCACGTGGATCACGGCAAGACGACGCTGACGGCGGCGATGACGCACGTGCTGGCGAAGAAGTACGGTGGGGAGGCGAAGAA
>DASPWT010000119.1:0-6313 GCA_035637655.1 Burkholderiales bacterium
ACCCGCGAATCGCAGCCCGAGCTGCAGCAGCTCATCCCACGCGTCGCCTTTGACGACGCCTTTGACGACGCGATCGACCTTGGCGGCGTGCTCGAGCGCGGCGAGCAATGCCGCGCGCGGGAGCTTCTTCGCGGCGCGCCCCACGAGGGATTGCCTCGCATCGCCCCACACGCGCGCCTCGCGCAGGACATCCGCAAGCGGCCGGCCCGCGGCGATTCCGTTCTGCACGCGGCAGATGGCGCGGATTTCCTCGGCGAGGATCCACAGCACGCGCGGAGGCGCCTCGCCCTCGCCGCGCAGGCCTTCGAGCATGCGCGCCAGCCGCGCGCGCTCGCCCGAGAGCATCGCTTCGCTGAGCTTGAGAGCGTCGTAGCGCGCCACGTTCATCACCGCCCCGCGCACGGCGTCGAAGTCGAGCTCCCCGGCCGGGAGGAGGAAGGCGAGTTTCTGGATCTCCTGGTGGGCGGCGAGGAGATTGCCTTCGACGCAGTCGGTGAGGAACTGCAGGGTTTCGGAAGTCGCGCGCTGCTTCTGCCGCGCGAGGCGGGCGGCGATCCATTCGGGAAGCCGCGCGCGCTCGACCGGATAGACGTTGACGACGATCCCCTCGCGCTCGAGCGCCCTGAACCATGAGGAAGCCTGGCCGGCCTTGTCCAGGCGCGGCAGCGTCACGACGGTGAGCGCGTCGGGCGGGAGCTCTCCGCAAAACGCCTCGATCGCCTCGGCGCCGTCGGCTCCGGGCTTGGCGGAAAGGCGCAGCTCGATCAGCTTCTTGTCGCCGAAGAGCGAGCGGCTCGCGCCGCTCGCGGCGAGCTCGCCCCAGTGGAAGCCGCGCTCCGCCGCGAGGACGACCCGTTCCGAAAATCCGCCTGCGCGCGCGCGCGCGCGGATCGCGTCGGCGGCCTCGAGCGCAAGCAGCGGCTCGTCGCCGTGGATCACATATAGCGGGCGCAGCTCGCGCGAAAGGTGTGCACCCAGCTGCTCGAGCCTGAGAGCGGCCATGCCTATTCGATGGGGGCCGACGCCGGCTTGGCCGCGACCAAGTGCTGCATGATCTGCTGCACCATGTCCCTTTGCATGTCCCGGTAGAGCAGCGCTTCCTCGGCCTCCTTGGCGAGCACCTGCGCGTCGCTGTAGGTCATGTCGCGCGTGAGAAGGATTTCGCTCGTCGGCAGGTACACCTGCGCACCCTTCGCGTCGGTAACGCGGAATCCGACGCGGTAGCGCAACTGATATTCGCTCACCCGGCCCGCGGCGCTGAAGGAAAGAATGATCTTTTCGCGCAGCTCCTGGGTGAAGCCGAACACGGCCTGCGCGTCGCGCGGGCTGTCCACGAGGCGCGTCTTGCTCGCCGCGGCGACGTTGCGCTTCAGCTCGACCACGAGCGGGTTGTTGCCCGGAATGTAGAGCGTCTCGAAAGGCATCTGCGCCTGGCTGCGCAGATGGAAACCGCAGGCCGCGAGGAGCGCGGCCGTCACGCCGGCGAGGGCGGTACGCAGGGACCCTTTAAACGACCACATTGACGAGCCGCCCGGGGACTACGACGACCTTCTTCACCGCCTGGCCGTTGGTGAAGCGCGTCACCGCGTCGTGGGCGAGGGCAAGGCGCTCGAGCTCTCCGCGGCCGGCGGATTTCGGCGCGCGCATGTGGCCGCGCAGCTTGCCGTTGACCTGGAGCACCAGCTCGATTTCGTCCTGGACGAGCGCCGCTTCGTCTTTTTTGGGCCAAGGCTCGCGCATCACGTCCGCACCGGGTTTGAGTGCCTGCCACAGCGCGTGACAGACGTGAGGGGTGATCGGCGAGAGCAGCAGAACCATTGCTTGCAGCGCCTCCTGTCGAACGGCGCGCGCTACGGAGCTCGTATCCGTCATCTTCGCAATCAGGTTCATGAATTCCATGATCGAAGCGACCACGGTATTGTATTTATTGCGCCGACCGTAGTCGTCGGTTACCTTCGCGATAGTGCTGTGGAGTTCGAAGCGAACGGGTCGCAGAGACGCCGGAAGTTCGCCTCCTGCGAAAGCGGGCACCAAACCTTCCGATGTGTGTTCGTACACCTCGCGCCACAGGCGGCGCAAGAAACCCGCCGGGCCTTCGATGCTCGCATCGGACCACACCAACGTGTCCTCAGGCGGCGAAGCGAACATCATGTAGAGGCGCGCGGTGTCGGCGCCGTACTTCTCGATCAAATCCTGCGGATCGACGCCGTTGTTTTTCGACTTCGACATGGTGCCGATGCCGTCCGAGTGCACGGGCTTGCCGTCGGAACGCAATACCGCGCCGACACGCTGGCCCTTGTCGTCGTGCTCGAGCTCCACGTCGGCGGGGTTGTAGTACGTGATGCGGCCGCTCGCTTCCTTGCGGTAGAAGATCTCGTTCAGCACCATGCCCTGCGTGAGCAGGCGCATGAACGGTTCGTCCACCCCCGGAACGAGCCCGAGGTCGCGCATCACCTTGGTCCAGAAGCGCGAGTAAAGCAGGTGCAGGATCGCGTGCTCGATGCCGCCGATGTACTGGTCGACCGCCATCCAGTACTTCGCGCGCCCGTCCACCATGCTTTTCGTCTGGTCCGGGCAGGCAAAGCGCATGAAGTACCAGGACGAGTCGACGAAAGTGTCCATGGTGTCGGTTTCGCGCTTCGCCGCTTTCCCGCATTTCGGGCACTTGCAATTCACGAACGACGGTGTTTTCGCAAGCGGATTGCCGGTGCCGTCCGGGACGAGGTTTTCCGGGAGGACGACCGGAAGCTCGCCGTCGGGCACCGGCACGTCTCCGCAAGCGTCGCAATGGACGATCGGGATGGGCGTGCCCCAGTAGCGCTGGCGCGAGATGCCCCAGTCGCGAAGGCGCCAGGTGACCTGTTTGTCGCCGAGGCCTTTCGCCTTGAGGTCGGCGGCGATGGCGTCCACCGCCGCCAGGTAGTCGAGGCCGTCGTAATTTCCCGAGTTGATGCAGCGGCCGTGGTCCGCGTACCACGGCTGCCAGGCGTCAGGCGAGTACGCTTTGCCCCCGACGTCGATCACGGGCCTGATCGGCAGGCCGTACTTCTTCGCGAAAGCAAAATCGCGCTCGTCGTGCCCGGGCACGCCCATCACCGCGCCCTCGCCGTAGGCCATCAGCACGTAGTTGCCGACCCAGGCTTCGATTTTTTCGCCGCTGATCGGATGCGTGACGAAGAGCCCGGTGGGCATGCCCTTCTTGTCGAGCTGTGCGAGGTCGGCCTCCATCACCGGGCCGCGCTTGCATTCCTCGACGAAAGCGGCGAGCGTCCTGTCCGACCGGGCTGCATGCGCGGCGAGCGGGTGCTCCGCGGCCACCGCGCAGAAGGTGGCGCCCATCACGGTGTCGGCGCGCGTGGTGAAGACGCGCAGCACTTTTTGCTCGCCCGCAAGTTCGTAAGGGAAACCGATGTTGACGCCGTGGCTCTTGCCGATCCAGTTGGCCTGCATCGTCTTCACGCGCTCGGGCCAGCCGGTGAGCGAGTCGAGCGCCGCGAGCAGCTCGTCCGCGTATTTTGTGATCGCCATGTAGTACATCGGGATTTCGCGCTTCTCGACGAGCGCCCCGGTGCGCCAGCCGCGGCCGTCGATCACCTGCTCGTTGGCGAGCACCGTCCGGTCGACCGGGTCCCAGTTCACCGTGCCGGTCTTCTTGTAGACCAGGCCGCGCTCGAGCATGCGCAGGAACAGCCACTGGTTCCAGCGGTAGTAGCCGGGCGAGCAGGTGGCGAGCTCGCGCTCCCAGTCGATCGCGAAGCCGAGCGAGCGCAGCTGGCCCTTCATGGCGGCGATGTTGTAGTAGGTCCACTCCGCCGGCGGCACGCCGTTCGCCATTGCGGCGTTTTCGGCGGGCAGACCGAAAGCGTCCCAGCCCATCGGCTGAAGCACGTTGAAGCCCCGCATCCGATGGAAGCGGGTCATCACGTCGCCGATGGTATAGTTGCGCACGTGCCCCATATGCAGCTTGCCCGAAGGGTAGGGGAACATCGACAGGCAGTAGAACTTCGGGCGGCCGCCCTTTCCGGGCGGCTCCTCGGTCGCGCGAAACGCGCGGGTCCGCTCCCAGTGCTCCTGCGCTTCGCGCTCGACGATCTCGGGGTGGTACTGGGGCTGCATGAGCGGGTTCGGGAAAAGCTTGGATTATAGCCGTGCGGGTCGGCGGCGCGCCGCATCCGCCTCGCGTTCTATCAACGCAACGCACGCCGATTGGAGTGAATCATGATGAGGCAGTGGTCGATAGTCGCGGCGCTCGCGGCGCTCACGCTGGGCGCGGGCGCCGCGATGGCGCAGTCCGAGTCCAAGTCGAAGCGGGCGCAGCCCGCGCCGCTCGCCATGGTCGAAGCGGTGCAGATGCCCGCCTGGGTGGAGCGCGGCGGAGCGAGCCATCCGCTCGCGCCGGGCATGGGGCTCCGGGACAACGACCGGGTGAAGACCGGGGCCCACTCGCGCCTGCTTCTCAGGACCGCAGACGGCAGCGCGGTGAAACTGGGCGAGAAAGGCTCGCTCTTCCTCGGCGCGATGCAGATGCGCGGCGACAAGGTCTTCGAGGCGACGCTGAAGGTGGCCGAAGGGGCGTTCCGCTACACCACCGAGGTGTTCTCGCAATTCCGCGGCAGGCGCGAGGTGAACATCAGCATCAAGACCGTGACCGCCGGCATACGCGGCACCGACCTGTGGGGCAAGTCGGCGCCCGACCGCGAGGTCGTCTGCCTGATCGAGGGCAAGATCGAGATCACCCCGCCGAACGACGCCCCGTTCACCATGGATCGGCAGCTGTCCTATTACGTCCGAGAAGGCGGGCTGTCGCGGCCGGTCGCGACGGTGATGCCGGACCAGCTGAGGGAATGGGCGGCGGAGACCGAAACCCAGGAGGGCCGGGGCGTTTCGACGCGCGGCGGCAAATGGAAAATCACGGCCGCCTCGGGGCTCACGTACCCGCGGGCATTCGATCTTTACAGGGATCTGCGCAACGCGGGATATCCGGCCGAGATGATTCCAGAAAAGGTCAAGGACAAGCGGGTGTACAACGTGCGGCTTTCCGATTTCACGACGAAGAAAGACGCCGAAGCCGTGGCGAACGCGCTCAAGCAGCACGCCCAGCTCGGGAGGCACGCGTACAAGGTCGGCACCTAAACCCTGATCCGACCGGCCGCGGGCAGGCGCTGAAGTAAAATGAGGCCTTTCGCGCCGGTCCGATGTCGCTCCTCGAAAACCTCAATCCCGAGCAGCTCGCCGCAGTCACTCTTCCCGATCAGTCGGCGCTGATCCTCGCCGGCGCCGGCTCGGGGAAGACACGCGTTCTCACCACCCGCATCGCCTGGCTGATCCAGACCGGGAATGTGAGCCCGAACGGCGTTCTCGCCGTTACCTTCACCAACAAGGCGGCACGTGAGATGCTCACGCGCATCTCGGCGATGCTGCCGATCAGCACCCGCGGCATGTGGGTCGGCACCTTTCACGGCCTGTGCAACCGCTTTCTGCGCGCGCACTACCGCGACGCCGGTCTGCCGCAGCTCTTTCAGATCCTCGACTCGCAAGACCAGCACGCGGCAGTCAAGCGCGTGCTAAAGGCGCTCAGCGTCGACGAGGACAGGTTCCCGGCGCGGGAGGCGCAGTATTTCATCAACGCCGCCAAAGAGGAGGGCAGGCGCGCGCGCGACGTCGAGGTCGGTGACGAAATCGCCCGCCGTTACGCCGAAATCTACGCCGCCTACGACGAGCAATGCCAGCGCGAGGGCGTGGTGGATTTCGCGGAATTGCTGCTGCGCACCTTCGAGCTCCTTTCCAGGAACGAGATCCTCCGCGAGCATTACCGGAACCGCTTCCGGCACATCCTGGTGGACGAATTCCAGGACACCAATCGCCTTCAGTACCGCTGGCTGAAGCTGCTCGCCGGAAAATCGAACGTGATGTTCGTGGTTGGGGACGACGATCAGTCCGTGTACAGCTTTCGAGGAGCAAACGTCGGCAACATGGCCGAGTTCGAGCGCGACTTTCGCGTCGAGAACGTCATACGCCTGGAGCAGAACTACCGCTCGCACGGGCATATCCTGGCGGCGGCGAACGCCCTCATCGCCCACAACAGGAAGCGCCTGGGCAAGAACCTGTGGACCTCGGCCGGGCACGGCGAGCCGGTGCGCGTATACGAGGCGCAGAGCGACGGCTACGAAGCGAACTGGCTCGTCGAGGAGATCCAGGCGCTTCACCGCGGGGGTCTGAGGCTCGCCGACATGGCGATCCTTTACCGCTCGAACGCCCAGTCGCGCATCATCGAGCATGCGCTCTTCTCGAACGGCATGCCGTACCGCGTCTA
>DASPWT010000120.1:0-54831 GCA_035637655.1 Burkholderiales bacterium
TGTCGCCGCCGGTGGCGATGGCGGCGTTCTACCTGAAGGGCGTGTCGCCGCCGCACGTGACCCTCAACGCGATCTTCGCCGGGATGATGCCTTTCATGGGGATCCAGGTCATCGCTCTGGTCCTGCTGTACACGTTCCCGGCAATCGGCCTGTGGCTGCCGCAGTTGGTCTATGGCCGCTGAATCCGGGTTCGCTCCCTAAAGAGGGCGGCTTCGAGCCGCCTTTCCTTTTGCCGGAGATTCATTTTATATTTCGTATCGCTGCCGGCGCGGCCCGCCCGTCGCAGGAATAGCTTTCCGGAGAAGACGTGAAACCCAAGATTCTCGTCACCCGCGCGACCTTTGACGACGTCATCGCGAAGCTGCGCGAGCGCTTCGAAGTCGAGGACAACCAGAAGGACGACGCGCCTTGGAGCGCCGAGGAATTCCGGCGCCGGATCGCAGACAAGGACGGCGTCCTTCCCACCGGTTCAGACCGCGTGGACGCGGCGACGCTGGCCGCCGCGCCGCGCTTGAAAGCCGTGTGCAACATCGCCGTCGGCTACAACAACATCGACCTCGCCGCCTGCAGCGAGCGGGGCATCCTCGCGACCAATACGCCGGGCGTGCTCGACGACACGACCGCCGACATGACCTGGGCGCTGCTCATGGCCGCGGCGCGGCGCGTGACCGAAGCCGAGCGCTGGCTGCGCGCCGGAAACTGGAAGGAGTGGAAGAACGACCAGTTCCTCGGCGTCGACGTGCATCACGCGACGCTCGGCATCATCGGCATGGGCCGCATCGGGCAGGCCATCGCGCGGCGCGCGAGAGGATTCTCGATGCGCGTTCTCTACCACAATCGCGTTCGGGTGCCCAAGGCGGTCGAAAAGGGGCTCGCGGCAAGGTACGTGAGCATGGAGAGACTCCTCAAGGAATCGGATTTCGTCAGCCTCAACCTGCCGTATTCGCCCTCCAGCCATCATCTGATCGGCGCAAAGGAGATTGCAGTGATGAAGCCGACCGCGGTGATCGTCAACGCCGCGCGCGGCGGCATCATCGACGATGCGGCGCTGGTGGCGGCGCTGAAAGGGCGGCGCATTGCCGCGGCCGGCCTCGACGTGTTCGAAGGCGAGCCGAAATTCAATGCGGGGTTCCTGGAGGTGGACAACGTCGCTCTTGTTCCGCATATCGGCAGCGCCACGCACGCCACGCGCACGGCGATGGCCATGCTCGCGAGCAGGAACCTGGGTGCGGTGCTGTCGGGCAGGCGCCCGCCCAATTTGCTGAACCCGGAAGCCTGGCCGAAGCGGCGCCGCTAGGACGCGCCATCGCCGCATGCCGCTCAGGAGCCCAGCCGCGAAGCCGGCCTTGCCCGGGGACCTGATAGGGGCCGTTCAGGCGCTCCGCGACGGTACGCTGGCCGCTCGCGCTTACTGCGAGTCGTGCCTCGCGCGCATCCGCGCGAGCGAAGCCGGGCTCAGAGCGTGGATTGCGCTCGACGACGAGCGGGCACTCGCCCTCGCCGCCGCCCGCGACGCCGAGCGCGCGCAGGGCGGGCACACCGGCGCGCTGCACGGCGTTCCGGTCGGTGTGAAGGACATCTTCGATACCGATGACCTGCCCACCGAGATGGGCTCGCCCGCGTTCGCCGGCAACCAGCCCGGAAAAAACGCCGAGCTCGTCGGAAGGATCCTCGCCGCCGGCGGCTACGCGCTCGGCAAGACGGCCACTACGGAATTCGCCTACATGCATCCGGCCGAGACGCGCAATCCCTGGAACACTAGGCACACGCCGGGTGGTTCCTCCTCCGGTTCGGCCGCGGCCGTGGCGGCCGGCCATGTTCCGGTTGCGGTTGGCACGCAGACCAACGGTTCGGTGATTCGGCCCGCGGCGTTTTGCGGAGTGGTGGGCTTCAAGCCGAGCCTGGACAGCCTGCCCATTCAAGGCACGCTTCCCTTTGCCGGGACCCTGGACCAGGTGGGAGTGTTTGCGCGCACGATCGCCGACGCCGCCTACTTCGCCGCCAGCCTCGCGGAGTCCGGCACGTTTGCCGCGGAGGTCGAGGCGCTCTCGCGTCCGCCGAAAATCGCCGTCCTGCCGCGCTTTCCCTGGAACGCGGCGGAACCGGGCGCGGCACAGCATCTGCAGATGAGCTTGAAGCGTCTCGCCGACGCCGGAACGGAATTGAAAGCAGTCGCGCTGCCCGATGACTTCGATGAAGCGCATCGGGTGCATCGGACGATCATGCTCTACGAGGGAGCCCGCGAGCACGCTACGAGGCAGGCGAACCATCGACGCGTCATGAGCGCGGTGTTGAACGCCGCGATCGACGAGGGTCTTGCGATGTCGCACGACGATTACCGCAGCGCGCTCGCGAGGCGCGCGGCGCTCGCCGAGCTCGCGCTCGATCTGTTCGATGACTGCGACGCGCTCGCATCGCTTCCGGCGCCCGGCGCAGCCCCGGAGCGGCTCGACATCACGGGAGATCCGAGCTTTTGCACGCTCTGGACGCTCCTGGGATTCCCGGCCATTACGCTGCCCACCGGTCTGTCCGACGGCGGCCTGCCCTACGGAATGCAACTCGCCGGTTCCGCGGGCGGCGACGATCGGCTCTTGCGCGTCGCTAGCTGGTGCGAAGCGGTGATCGGTTTCAACGGTTCTCCCGGATGAACGGAGGAAATGCGCTCGGCGCGGGTCTCGTCCGCTGGCGGCGATTGGCCTTTTCGGCTACGCTACGCCGCTCCGGAGCTGCACCTCGTGAAGAAAAGCACCTTTCCGACGCCGCAGGATGCAGAGGCCGCGTTCTACGAGGCGCTCGAAGCGGGTGAGCTCGAGGCCATGATGGAAGTGTGGGCCGAAGACGAGGAGATCGTGTGTGTGCATCCGGGGGGAGCGAGGCTCGCTGGCTACGATCAGGTGCGCGAGAGCTGGGCGCAGATTCTCGGCTCAGGCCAGCGGCTCAAGGTGCACGTTTCCAACCAGGTGGTGCTCTCGGGGATGATGCTCGCAATCCACAGCGTGCACGAGAACATCCTGGTGCAGGGCGAGTCACGCCCGCGCGCGCCGGTCGTTGCCACCAACGTCTATCTTCGCACCGGCAACGGCTGGCGAATGATCCTGCATCACGGATCGCCCGCTCCGCAGGCCCCGCGCGCTCCCGCCGAGTCGCCGAAAATCCTGCATTGAGTCCAGGTCCTGCTTACCGAGCTCCCTGGTGGCTGCCCGGCGGACACCTGCAAACCTTGTACGGCGCGCTGTTCGGCAATTCGATGGTTGGCTGGAAGAGAGAACGCTGGGACACGCCGGACGGCGATTTCATCGACGTCGACCGGCTTCCCGGTCCCGCCGACGCTCCGCTGGTCGCGCTTTTTCACGGCCTCGAGGGGAGTTCGAGCAGCCACTACGCCGGCGCACTTGCGCGCGAGCTTACTGGCCGCGGCTGGCGCGGCGCGGTGTCGCATTTTCGCGGCTGCTCCGGCGAACCGAACAGACTGCCGCGGGCTTATCACTCGGGTGACGCGGAGGAGATCGGCTGGGTCCTCCGGCGCTTGCACGGCGAATCCTCCGGCGCGCCGCTCTTCGCGATGGGCGTGTCGCTCGGCGGCAATGCGCTTCTCAAGTGGCTCGGCGGGGACGCGCGGGCGAAGGACGTTCTCGCCGCCGCAGCCGCGGTGTCGACCCCGTTCGACCTGATGGCGGCGGGTGATGCGCTGGGCCGCGGATTCAACCTCGTCTACACCCGCGCGTTTCTCGCCACGATGAAGAAAAAGGGCGAGCGCAAGCTCGAGCGTTTCCCCGGACTCTTCGACGGCGAGGCAATGCGGCGCGCGCGCACGCTGCGCGAGTTCGACGACATCGTCACGGCGCCCCTCCACGGATTCCGCGACACCGACGACTACTGGACGCGCGCAAGCGCGAAGCCCGTCCTCGGCCGCATCTCGGTGCCGACGCTCCTCGTGAACGCCCGCAACGATCCCTTTCTCCCGGCCGTGGCGTTGCCACGCCCGGAGGAGATTTCCCTGCACGTGCAATGCGATTTTCCCGGCGAAGGCGGACACGCCGCGTTCGTCAGCGGTCCGTTTCCCGGCAACCTGGAGTGGCTGCCGCGGCGCGTGACTGCTTTCTTCGAAGAAGTACTGGCCGGCCGCGATGCCCGGTCGCCAGCGCGCGCGAATGAGACAATGTCGATGCACAACGGGATTCCGAAATGAGTTTTCCTCCGCCGGAAATCTTCAAGGCCTATGACATCCGCGGCGTCGTCGGCAAATCGCTCACCCGCGAAGGCGTGCGGGTGATCGGGCAGGCGCTCGGCAGCGAGCTTCTCGAGCGCGGCAGCGCGGGCGGGCGGCCGGAGATCGCAGTGGGTCGCGACGGTCGGCTCTCCGGGCCCGAGCTCGCTAGGGCGTTGATGGAGGGGATCCGCGCAAGCGGCGTGGACGTCGCGGAGATCGGGATGTTCGCAACCCCGGTCGCCTATTTCGCCGCGCACGAACTGGGTTGCGGCAGCACGGTCGCCGTCACGGGCAGCCATAATCCGCCCGAGTACAACGGCCTGAAGATGGTGCTCGCGGGAACCACGCTCGCGGGCGAGGGCGTCCAGCGGCTGCGCCAGAGGATCGAGTCCGGCCAGCTCGCCCGCGGCGCGGGGCGGCACCGCCGGGTCGAGATCCGCGAGGCTTACCTGAACCGCATCACTTCGGACGTGCGGCTTGCGCGTCCCATGAAAATCGCGGTCGACTGCGGCAACGGCGTCGCCGGCGCCACGGCGGGCGAGCTCTACCGCCGGCTCGGCTGCGAAGTCCTGGAGCTCTACTGCGAGGTCGATGGCCGCTTTCCCAGTCATCATCCCGATCCGTCCCACCCGGAGAACCTCAAGGACCTGATTGCCCTGGTGCAAAGGGAGCGCTGCGAGGTCGGGCTCGCTTTCGACGGCGACGGCGACCGGCTGGGCGTAGTGACCGCCAAGGGGGAAATTATCTTCCCGGACCGGCAGCTGATGCTGTTCGCGAAGGACGTCCTTTCGCGCCGACCGGGCGCCGAGATCATCTACGACGTAAAGAGCACGCGCAACCTCGCGCCCTGGATCCGCGAACACGGCGGCGTGCCGAGCCTGTGGAAGACCGGTCACTCGCTCATCAAGGCGAGGATGCGCGAGCGCGGCGCGGCCCTCGCGGGCGAGATGAGCGGCCACACTTTCTTCGTCGAACGCTGGTACGGGTTCGATGATGCGCAATACGCCGGGGCGCGTCTGCTGGAGATCCTGAGCCAGACGGCCGACGCCACCGCGACGCTCAATGCACTTCCCGATTCGATGAGCACGCCCGAGTTGCACTTGAAGCTCGCCGAAGGCGAACCGCACCGCTTGATCGAAACTCTGGGGAAGAGCGCCTCATTCCCGGGTGCGACCGAGGTGATCAGGCTGGACGGGCTACGGGTCGAATACCCCGATGGTTTCGGGCTCGCCCGGGCGTCCAACACGACGCCGGTGATCGTGTTGCGCTTTGAAGCCGAGGACGAGGCGGGCCTCGATCGCATCAAATCCGAATTCCGGCGGGTTCTGCTTTCGGCCAAACCGGATGCGAAACTGCCGTTCTAGGAGGCATCTTGACGCGCGTACCGCTGCTCGAAGAGGAACAACATCCAGAGCTGGCCGGGCTGATCGCGACCATCAAGTCCGAGCGCGGAGGCAGGCTGCTGCACCTCTATCGCGCGCTCCTGAACAGCCCGCCGCTGGCCGAAGGCTGGCTCAAGCTTTTCACCGCGATCCGCCAAAAAGCGAAGATTGCCGGGCGTTATCGCGAGCTGGCCATTCTGCGCGTGGCCCTTCTGAACGGCGCCGAATACGAATACCGCGCGCACGTGCCCTTCGCGCTGGCCGACGGCGTGAGCCAGGAGCAAATCGACGCGCTTGCCGGCTGGCAGGTATCGAAGAGCTTCGACGATCGCGAGCGCGCAGTGCTCGCGTATACGGACTCGATGACCCGCGGGATCCGCGTGCCCGATCCGATTTTCACCGAGGTGCGACGGCACTTCGACGACAGGGAAGTGGTCGAACTCACCGCCACGATCGCGGGCTATAACCTCGTGTCGCGCTTCCTCGTGGCGATGCAGATCGATTAGGGAAACCTGCGCTACTGGAACGGCAGCTCAAGCGAAGTCCGGCGGAATCAGATCCAGCCGGTCGGTGAAGATCGCGTCGATGCCCCAGGAAAACAAGCGCCGCGCGATCGCCGGTTCATTGACCGTGTAGCAAAGCAGCCAATAGCCGGCGCCGCGGACTTCATCGGCCTGCGCCTTGGTCAGGTACTTGCAGTTGCAGTGCACCGACACGCACCCGAGCGCCCGCGCGGCTTCTTCCCAACCCGGCCCGAGGCGGTCCGTCAGATATCCGCGATCGAGCTGCGGCGCGGCAGCGCGCGCCGCCTCGAGCGAAACTCGCTCAAAGGACGACAGCAGCGGGGCGGGCGAAGCGCCGCCCCATAACTCCAGAGCGAGCTTCGCGACGGCGACGGCGGTCTCACGCTCGAAGCCTTGCGCTGGCTTGATCTCGACGTTCGCCCAGAGGCCGAGCCGGGCGCACAGCTTCCCGGCCTGCTCGAACGTGGGCACGCGCTCACCGCGGTATTCCGGGCTGAACCAGGCGCCGGCGTCCAGGCTCGCGAGCTTTGCGTAGGGCGTCGCGGCCACGCTGCCGTGTCCGCTTGTAGTGCGATCCAAGGTCTCGTCATGGATCAGCAAGGGAACCTTGTCCGCCGAGAGCATCACGTCGAACTCCACTCCGCCAAAACCCATTGCCGCCGCCTTGCGAATACCCGCCAGGGTGTTCTCGGGCGCGAGCGCGCCGCCGCCGCGATGGCCCACTACCCGCGGATGAGGCCAGGTTCGATGCATGTGTCGGAGGTGAAGTCCGGGATCAGGCTGACTATTATAGACAGCGACAACGCCGCGATTTCCGGGCGCAGGGGCGAAAAAAAAACGGGGGAAGGGAGGGTTTCCCCCGTTTAGCCGCCGTTTGCTGGGCCGGCGGGCAACCTGAACGCCCGGCAGAAGCTCGTCGCCGGGCGCCACGAAATTCACTATGACGGCATCATATCACCTGACTCGCTGCGCAACAATTGAAAATCGATCCTGCGTGACTTTTTAACGAATCGCAGGAGCCTCCGCGCGCACGCTCCCCCGGTGCTAGTATTTGTCCGGGTTTTTCTTGCGATTTTGCGCATGGGCACAGCCCCCTTTTCGCTGCTTCGCATCCTGGCCGACGGCAGATTTCACTCCGGCGAGCGGCTCGGCCGGGTTCTGGGTCTTTCCCGCGCCGGCGTATGGAACCTCATCAGGCGGATCGAGGCATTGGGCTTGCGCGTATTCAAGGTACGCGGCCGCGGTTACCGGCTGGCTGAAGCTCTTGATCTGTTCGAGTTGGAGGACCTTGCGGCGAGATTGAAGAAAATCTCGCCGGAGCTTTGCGTCGAGATGCTCGATGAATGCCCGTCGACCAATAGCGTTCTTGCCCAGCGTGCGGCTGCGGGTGCGCCGCACGGCACGGTACTCGTTTGTGAACACCAGAGCGCCGGGCGCGGTCGGCGCGGACATTCCTGGGTCTGCGCCGTCGGCGGAAGCCTGGCTTTCTCCGTTCTGTGGCGTTTTCCCCGAGGCGCCGGAGCGCTTGGGGGCTTGAGCCTCGCTGTGGCGGTAGGTGCCGCGAAGGCGCTCGAGCGCTTGGGCACCCATGGGGTGGGGGTCAAATGGCCGAATGACCTGTATTGCGGGGGGCGCAAGCTCGGCGGGATATTGATCGAGAGCTCGGGCGACATCCTGGGCCCGAGCACCGTGATCGTGGGGGTCGGCATCAACGTGCGTCTCGGCACCCAGACGCGCGAGCGGATCGGCGGGCCGGCAACCGACATCGCGAGCCACAGCGAGGCGTTGCCGTCGCGGACCGCCGTGCTGGTCGAGTCGCTCGGGTCCATTGCCGGGGTCCTCGCGCGGTTTTCCCGCGAAGGCTTTGCGCCGTTTCGGAAGGAGTGGCTGCAACGCCACGCCTGGCAGGGCAGGCGAGTCGCGTTGTTGCAGGCCGGCCGGCGCGTGGCCGAAGGCAAGGTCGTCGGGGTCGCGGAGGACGGTGCGCTCATGCTCGCCTCGGTCGAGGGAATAGAGCGTTTCCACAGCGGTGAGCTCTCGCTCAGGCCGGGATGATTCTCGCAGTCGACTGCGGCAATTCGCGGCTGAAGTGGGGGCTGCATGATAACGGGAGCTGGCGCAGGACCGGCACGGTGCCTGTCTCGGGGCTCGCCCGCCTGGAGAAGAGCTGGAAGAGACTCGCGCCCGCCGACAAGGTCGTCGTCGCGAACGTCGCGGGACCGTCCGCGCGCAAGAGGCTGGAGACCATTTTTGCTCGACGATCCATGGTCCCCGCCTGGGTAAAGGCGAAGCGGCACGAGTGCGGGGTCACGAACGGCTATGGGCAGGCGGGCCAGCTCGGGCCTGACCGCTGGGCCGCGTTGATCGGAGCCTGGTCGATTCTCCGCGGGCCGTGCCTCGTGGTCACCGCGGGCACTGCAACCACGGTGGATTTCCTGAGGGGCGACGGCAGGTTCGTCGGCGGCGCGATTCTGCCGGGCCTGGAGCTCATGAAGCGCTCGCTTGCCCGAGACACCGCGGGGCTCCGGCTCGCAAGAGGGCGCTTTTCCGCCGAACCCCGCAATACTGCGGATGCCATCGAAACCGGCTGCCTGCTCGCGCAAGCCGGGGCGATAGAGCGCGCTTTCGCGACGATGGAGCATGGCGCGGCATGCGTGCTCGCGGGGGGAGCCGCTCGCCGGATTGCCCGGCATCTCAGCATTCCCGTGCGGCTCGTGGATAATCTGGTGCTGGAAGGCCTTGTCCGAATTGCCGAGGACGCCGTGAAATGACCCGCGGGAAATCGTGAAAACCGTTTCTATCCTGCTGCTGCTCGCCAACCTCGGCTTTTTCGCCTGGATCTATTTTGGCGCCGGTCGTGTATCGGATGAGCCGCAGCTGATTGAGCAGCAGCTCAACCCGCAGGCGATCCGATTGCTCCGCGCCGACCAGGTTGCGGCGCTTGCCGCTGAACGCACGAAGCAGACCGCGGAGCGCCCCAAACCGCCTCCCAAGCTGACCCTCGCGGCGTGCCTCGAGCTCGGCGCTTTCGGCCCGGGTGACGTTGCGCGCGTGCAACAGGCCCTTGAACCGCTTGCCCTCGGGTCAAGACTGTCTCAGCGCCGTGTGGAAGAGATCGCGAGCTACTGGGTATTCATGCCGCCGCAGCGCAACCGGCAGGCGGCAAACCAGAAGGCCGCCGAGCTCAAGAAGCTCGGCGTCGAGGACTTCTATATCGTGCAGGAAGATTCCACGTTCCGATTTGCGATTTCTCTGGGCGTGTTCAAAACCGAGGAGGCAGCGCGGTCGCGGCTCGCAGAGTTGCGCAAAAAGGGCGTTCGAACGGCCCGGGTCGATCCAAGGGAAACATCCGTGCAGAAAGTCTACTTTACCGTTCGCGAAGTCCCCGACGCGCTGGTCTCGAGACTGAACGAGTTGCGCCAAGGCTTTGCGGGCAGCGAGCTGAAGGACTGCCCGCCGGAGGAAAAGCGCAAAGGGAATTAACCGAGGATTTTCTTGAGCAGCGCGGTCGTCGAGCGCTGGTGCCTGAAGGGGATTGAATGCACGCTTCCGCCCCAGCCCCGCACTTCGGCTGCTCCGATCATCGCTTCGGGCTTCCAGTCGCCGCCCTTGGCGAGCACCTCCGGCCGGGAGGCAAGTATCAGCGCGAGGGGCGTGTCCTCATCGAACCACGTCACGAGATGGACGGATTCAAGCGCCGCCACCACCGCCATGCGGTCGGTGAGCGGGTTGAACGGGCGCTCCTCGCCCTTGCCGAGACGCTTCGCCGACGCGTCGCTGTTGATTGCGACGAGAAGCGTCGCCCCCAGGGCGCTCGCTTCGGCGAGATAGCTGACGTGCCCGCGATGCAGGATGTCGAACACGCCGTTGGTGAATACCAGGGGCCGCGCACGGGAGCCGAGCCGCGCCGCAAGCTCCTGAGGCGGGCAGATCTTCCGCTCGAAAGGGACCTCCATCGCGGCTATTTTGACAGAGCGACCGGCCGGCTGTGTCCGAACGCAGACCTTAGACGCGGCTTCGGGCCGGTTTCTATTTCTTGGCGGGCGGAACGACGTACTCGAAGACGCGGACGACTTTTTGTACCCCTCCGGTGCCGCGCGCGACCTCGGTCGCGGCGTCCGCCTCCTCGCGCGTGACCAGACCGAGCAGAAACACGACCCCTGCCTCGGTCACGACCTTGATATCGGTAGGCCGAAACTTCTCGTTTCCGAGAAAATTGCCTTTGACCTTGCTGGTGATGTAGGCATCGTTGCTGCGGGAGGCGGCCGAGCTCGCGCCGGCGATCTGCAGCTCGTTGACCACGGTCTTCACCTGCGGTATTTCGCTCACGATTTTTTCCACCTCCGCTTTTGCCTGCGCCGTGGGCACTTCGCCGGTGAGCAGCACCGTGTAGTTATAGCTGGTGAAGTTGACGTGCCCCTGGCCCTTGAGCGCCTCGCCGACGCGGCTGCCTGCGGTGAATTCAATCCGCTGATCGGTGAACATCACTTCCGTCTGGCGACGGTCGGCGGCGAGGACCACCCCCGTAGCCACCCCGCCGACGATGAGCGCGTCGACGCAAGCCTGGAGCGCCGTGGCCGAAACCAAAAGCAGCGCCACGGCCGCGCATCGCCTTGCTGCGGGACCGCTTTTCATTCAGCCCCCAACAACATGCAATCGATACCGTCGCACAGACAATGCAGGCTGAGAAGATGCACTTCCTGGATGCGTGCAGTTTGCGAGTGAGGCACGCAGATATGCACGTCTTCCGAAGCGAGCAGCTTTCCGATCTCGCCCCCGCCGCGTCCGGTGAGGGCCACCACGCGCATGTCGCGTTCGTGGGCCGCCGAGACCGCGCGAGCCACGTTTTTTGAGTTGCCGCTCGTGGAAATGCCGAGGAGCACGTCACCCGCCTGACCCAGAGCGGCGAGCTGCTTGGAGAACACCTGTTCGTATTCGTAGTCGTTTGCGATCGCGGTCAAGGTAGAGGTGTCGGTCGTCAGCGCGATCGCGGCGAGCCCGGGACGCTCGCGCTCGAAGCGGTTGAGCAGCTCGGCGGAAAAATGCTGGGCATCGGCGGCTGAGCCGCCGTTTCCGCACGCGAGGATCTTTCCGTTGGCGAGCAGGCATTTCACCATGATTTCCGTGGCGCGAGCGATCGGCTCGGCGAGCGCCTCGTGTGCCTTCAGTTTCAGCTGAGCGCTGTCTTCGAACTGGCGGCGGATGCGCGCCGGCAGGTCCACGCTGTCCTCGGCTGGGCGGGCGGTGACGGCTTTCATACGAACATCATTCTACCGTAACCTTCTTGGCGCACGCGCCGAGCCCCTGAGGCACTGCCGTGGAACTGCGGGAGCGAAGGCTCGCAAAGCCTCAGGCGGAGAATGCGTCGCGTATCCATTCGACCCGCGGCGGATCGAGGCGATCGAGGAGGACAACGTCGAACCGGCAGGCCGCCTCCTTCTTGCCCGCGAGGTAGTGGCGCGCCGTGGCGATGATCCGCGCCTGCTTGCGCGCATCGACGCTGTAAGCGGCGCCTCCGAAGTCTTTGGAGCGCCGCAACCTGACTTCGGTAAAAACAACGGTATCCCGATCCTTCAGGATGAGATCGATCTCGCCCCAGCGGCAGCGGTAATGGGTTTCGATCAGAGCCAGCCCCTTGCGCTGCAAATAGCCCGCCGCGATTTGCTCGGCGCGATCGCCGGCCTTCATGTGGCCTTCATCTCGCGTTTTCGAGCGATACGCCCACGCCGTCGCGGAACACCGCCTGGATCGGTTCGCGCTGGAGTGTATTGCCCCCGCGGTAGGAGATCCTGCCGGTCACCCCGTCCAGGTTGATGGTTTGTTGCCCCCCGATCAGGTCCCCCGCGATGCGGCAGGAGTCGATGCCGAGCGCGTAAAACCGTTGAAGCTCGTTGGAAAGGCTTTCCAGGCGCGGATAGACCATCACCGCGGCGTGGTCCGGCTGCACGAGCCAGGGCATGTCAACGAAACGAATGCCGTTCAGGTCCGAGTTGACGAGCGATTCGTTCTTGCCGTCGTTGACCTGCGAGGTCGCAAAGACCTGGAGCTGGTTGTTCAGATAGGGTCGCACGGTGCGCGCCTGGTCGGCTTCCGCGGCGAGGAAAATGAATTGCGCCTGCGAGTCCGCCAGACCCCGGCGCAAGTCGACCAAGTCCGCTCGCGCCCCGAACTCCCGCACGTCGCTGATCCTTCCGCCGAGCGAGAACCATTCGTCCGCAAAAGCCCGGCTGAGGCGCTTGGCGAGCAAGTTCGACGCCTGCACCACTGCCCCCTCGCGCAGCCCGCGCGCGAAAGCGATGCGTGCCACCGCACGCGCTTCGGTCTCCGCGGAAAGGCCGAAGGTGTAGAGGCGCGGCGGGAGCGGCATGTCGCCGTCGGTGACGTTCAGAGCGAGCGTGACCACGCTGACGCGGCGCGCTTGGGCGAGCGCCGTGACCCCCGAGCGTGTCAGCGGGCCGACTATCACCGCGGCGCCGCGCTGCACGGCGGCTTCGTATTCGGCGAGGATGCTTTGGGCTTGGGCATCGGTGCGCGACACTTGCAGGGACTGGCGGTTGTCCGCGAAGACGAGAGCGGCCTGGCACCCCAGGCGCACGGCCTCGGCTGCTCGCGAGAACTCCGGAGCATTGAGCGGGAGCAGCAGGCCTATGAAAGGCCGCTCACCTGGGGGCCGGCTTGCCGGATCGTCGACGGCCGCGCACAATGCCGGACTCAACAACGCCGACAAAGCGAAGCAGAATTGGGTGCAAGGACCGGCAGGCATGGCGGGAGCTCGAGCGGGGGAGGTCAATTATATGTGGTCGCCACGCCCATTGGGAACCTCGAAGACATCAGCTCGCGCGCCCTTGATTCCCTCTCCCGCGCCGACGTGATCGCCGCGGAGGACACGCGCGTCACGGCGCGGCTCCTCGCGCACCACCGCTTGCAGGGAAAGCTGGTTGCGGTGCACGAGCACAACGAGCGGCACGCCGCCGACTGGGTCGTCGAGGAGCTCGCGCAGGGCAGAAACATTGCGCTTGTCACCGACGCCGGCACCCCGGCGGTCTCCGACCCCGGCGCGACGGTCGTCGCAAAGGCGCGCGCCGCCGGGTTCAAGGTCGTCCCGGTACCCGGCCCGAACGCCGCGGTGACCGCGCTCTCGGTGGCGGGCATCGCGGACGGCCCCTTTCTGTTCGCGGGTTTTCTTCCGGCCAAGCCCGGCCCACGGCGCAAGGCGCTCGAAGCCCTGAGCGCGCTGCCGTACACGCTTGTGCTGTACGAGGCGCCCCACCGTGTCGTCGAATGCATCGAAGACATGGCCGTGACGCTTGGGGCCGAGCGGTCCGTCGTGATCGCGCGCGAGCTGACCAAGCTGTTCGAACAGATTCATCGATGCAGCCTCGGCGAAGCCGCGGCCTGGCTCGGAGCGGACGCGGACCGCCGGCGCGGCGAGTTCGTGCTGATTGCGAAAGGGGCCGCGGTCCGGAACAAGAGCGCGAAGCTCGATTGGGAACGGGTGCTCGCGACGCTGCTCGCGGAGCTGCCGCTTGCGCACGCGGTGAAGCTCGCCTGCAAGCTCACCGGAGCGAAGAAGAACACCGTGTACGCGCGCGCCCTGGAGCTCGCGCGTGAGATGAAACCCCGGCGCCCGTAATTTCGTGCAATCCCTGACCCTTACCCGCCCGGACGACGCTCACCTGCACCTTCGAGACGGCGCCGCCCTCGCGAGCGTGCTTCCCCACACCGCGCGCGTGTTCGCGCGGGCGGTGGTCATGCCTAATCTCAGGCCTCCTGTCACGAGCACCGCGCTCGCCGCCGCCTACCGCGGCCGGATCCTTCACGCTCTGCCGAAGGGCTCCAGTTTCGAGCCCCTGATGACCCTCTATCTGACCGATAACACCCGTGCGGAGGAGATCGCGCGCGCAAAAAAATCCGGCTTCGTATGCGGCGTGAAGTATTACCCCGCGGGTGCAACGACGAATTCGGAGGCCGGTGTCACCCGCATCGAGCGCGCCCATCCGGCGCTCGCGGCCATGGAAGAGCACGAGCTGCCCTTGCTCGTTCATGGAGAGGTCACGACTCCGGGCGTGGACGTTTTCGATCGCGAGCGCGTGTTTCTCGACACAGTCCTGGCAGACATCACGCGCCGCTTCCCGCGGCTTCGCATCGTGGTCGAGCACGCAACCACCCGCGAGGCGGTGGAGTTCGTGTTGGCGGGGGGTCCTCACATCGCCGCCACGATCACTGCGCACCACCTGCTTTACAACCGCGGCGCAATGTTCGCGGGCGGCATCCGGCCGCACTATTACTGTTTGCCGGTGCTGAAGCGCGAGGAGCACCGCGAGGCGCTGGTGCGCGCAGCGACGAGTGGCACTCCGAAATTCTTCCTCGGCACCGACAGCGCTCCGCATGCCCGCGCGGACAAGGAGACGCTGTGCGGGCATGCCGGCATCTATACGGCGCACGCGGCGATCGAGCTCTACGCGGAGGCCTTCGAGCAGGCAGGGGCGCTCGACAGGCTCGAGGCCTTTGCCAGCGTTCACGGCGCGGATTTCTACCGGCTGCCGCGCAACGCGGGCTCGATCACTTTGCGCAAAGAGACCTGGACCGTTCCCGGCGAGATCGCGTTCGGCGCGGCGACGCTCGTGCCGCTGCGCGCAGGCGAATCGGTCGGGTGGCGACTCGCCTGACGCCAGCGCTCGACGCGCCGATCTTCACGGCGCTCAAGCCTCTGCTCGGACGCCTGCCGCGAGATCGGTTTCCCCGGCACGACGAGCTCAACGCCCTGAGGACCCCGTCGGTGGTAAGCGGCGGCGGCGCGCCGATAAGGTTCGTGCCGCCCGCGGCCTCCGCCCAATACGAAGTCCGTATCTTCGAGACCGGAGACGTTCAGACGCGCCCGGAAAACTGGCACGATCTGTTCAATGCGCTCGTGTGGCTCGCGTTTCCCAAAACCAAGGCGGTTCTGAACAGGCACCATTGCGAGGAAATCCGCGCGCGTCGCGGCGAGCGGCTGCGAGGCACGGCCCGCGATGTGCTGACGCTCTTCGACGAGGGCGGGATCGTCGTCGCCGTGGCGGACGCGGAGTTGCCGGCGCTGTTGCGCGATTGCAGATGGAAGGAGCTGTTCTGGAGGCGCCGCGCGGAAGTGCTGCGATCCATGCGCTTCTACGTGTTCGGCCACGCGATCTATGAAAAATCGCTTGAGCCGTACAAAGGGGTGACCGCCAAGGCTTTGATCGTCGAGACCACACCCAACTTGCTCGATGCGCCGATCGAGCGGCAGCTTTCGGAACTTGACGCGCGGGCGGCCGACTATTTCTCCCGGACGCAGGCCCTTGCCTCTACCCGAAGCCTGTCGCCGCTGCCGATTCTCGGCATTCCCGGCTGGGAGCCGGCAAACGCCCGCGAGGAGTATTACGACGACCCCTCGCAATTCCGGCCCCGGAGGTAAGACCGGGGACAGACCCCGGTCTTACGGAAACGCCGGCAGAGTGGGCTCGATGCCGTGTGCCGTCGCTTCCGGGTGGCGGCGGCTGACCAGCTCCTTCAGCTCTTCGATCCGCGAGGGCGGCACATCGACCATCAACAGGATCTTGCCTGCGTCGATGTCTTTCTGGAAAGGCTTCAGCCGCGTGTTCGGGACCGACAAGGCCACGAGGCTCGCAGCCCAGGCGCCGAAGACCGCGCCGATCACAGTGGCGATCAGCACCGTGACAAGCTGCAGCGTGATCCCATCGGGCGGGGTCAGATAGATGTAGATGCCAATCAGGAACCCGCCGGCGCCGCCGATCACGAACCCGAGCTCGGCGCCATGCACTGCGTCCGACTTCTGAAGGGCGTTCGCCTCATGCAGCTCGCCCAGGGACATTCCACGCTTGGCGAGGAAGTGCATGGATCCGTCCTCGACCCGCGCGAGCAGCAGATCGTTGGCCGTCCGGATTGCGCTGCCCAAATCGGGCAGCAGGAAGTACAGTCTGCGTCTCATGCCGGTTCTCCTCCTTGGGAACACGACTGCCCGACCGTTCTTACGCCGCGGCACTCCCGAAGTCAAGCCGCCCATGTCGCGATGCGGTAAAATCGCCGCCGAAGCTGGCCAGACAGTCGCTGGCAATTGTTTCAGCTGCCAGAGGAAAGTCCGGGCTCCATAGAGCAGGGTGCTGGGTAACGCCCAGGCGCCGCAAGGCGACGAAGAGGGCCACAGAGACGAGTCGTGACGAGTGGTTGATAAGACTACCCGTTGCGGGTGAAACGAGGCAACCTCCACCCGGAGCAACATCAAATAGGCGGACGACGACGTGGCTCGCCGAGTCCGCGGGTAGATGGCTCGAGCCTCGGGGCAACCCGGGGCCTAGAGGAATGACTGTCCACGACAGAACCCGGCTTATCGGCCAGCTTCACTTCTTTCTTCAGCGCGCGGCGCGCTGAACCCACTCCGTAATCGCCGCGACGATCTCGGGCGCCTCGCCGAGCGCAGGTGTCACGCGGAACTCGATTTTCGCGTGGCGCTTGCGGATCTTCGCCACCATCGCCGGCAACTCGCGTTTCAGATGCGCGCCCTGCGCAAGGAAAAGCGGCACGATGATCGCCGTCTCGATTTCTTTGCCGGCGAGCCGCGCGGCCGCCTCGTCAAGAGAGGGCGGCATGAATTCAAGGAAAGCGAGCTCGACCGGCGTCCCGGCCGCGCGCAGCCGGTCGCGGATGCCCTCGAACGGCTGCGCCCATTCCGGCTCGCGCGCGCCGTGGGCGAAGAGAATGACAGCGCTTGAAGACATGGAGAGCCGAGCTTAACGGCGGGCGGTTCCGCGGTCAAAGCCTGTCGCCAGTGGGCGACAGATTCACGGTTGCGGACCTCGGGGCCTTGGGCGCATCATGGGGCGTTTTTTCCGGAGACAGCGACATGAACAAGACCATTCGTTTGATCGCGGCGGGCTTTCTGGCCGCCAGCCCGGCGCTGGTGCAGGCCGCCGATGTCAGCGTCGGGGTAAGCATCCAGGGCGAGATCCAGCCAGGGGTATACGGGCGCGTCGACATCGGCAACCGGCCGCCGCCCGTCCTGTATCCGCAGCCGGTGGTGATCGTCAAACAGCCCCAGCCGGTGGCCGTGGCGCCGGTCTACATGCACGTGCCCCCAGGGCATGCCAAGAACTGGTCGAAGCACTGCCACAAGTACAACGCTTGCGCGCGGCCGGTGTACTTCGTGAAGTCCGCCGAATACGAGCCCGGCTACAAACACCCCGGCAAGGGTCGCGGGAAGGGCCGCGATTGACGGCGCAGCGGCTTAATCCTGACTGGAGGACTGAAAAATGCGCGGTGGACTGATTGTGCTGTGGATGGTGCTGTGCTCGGTGACCTCGGCCGTCGCTCAAGTGAGCATCGGCATCGGGCTTCCCCACGTGAGCATCGGGATCAACCTGCCGTTGTACCCGGAACTGGTCCCGGTGCCGGGCTACCCGGTCTACTACGCCCCGCGCATGGAGGCAAACTACTTCTTCTACGATGGCATGTACTGGGTCTACCAGGGGGATAACTGGTACGCGAGCTCCTGGTACAACGGACCCTGGTGGATTGTGGGACGGGAGGCGGTGCCGGTATTCGTCCTGCGAATTCCTGTCAGCTACTACCGGCGGCCCCCTGCGTACTTTCGCGGATGGCGGCCGGATGCGCCGCCACGCTGGGGCGAGCACTGGGGCCGTGACTGGGAGCAGCGTCGCACCGGATGGGACAGGTGGGACCGTAGCTCCGTTCCAAGGCCCGCCCCGCTGCCGGTCTACCAGCGGCAGTATTCGGGGGATCGGTACCCCCGGGCGGAGCAGCAGCACGCGCTTCGCAGCGAGCATTACCGTTACCAGCCGCGTGACGCCGTGGTGCAGCAGCACTATAGGGCGCAGGCGCAAGCAGCGCCCGCCCCTGCCCGGCGGGAGCCGCCGCGAGAGCGTCAGTACATAAGCCCCGGGCAGCAGCCGCCGCGAGAGCGTCAGCAGATAAGCCCCGGGCAGCAGCTGCCGCGAGAGCGTCAGCAGATAAGCCCCGGGCAGCAGCCGCCGCGAGAGCGTCAGCAGATAAGCCCCGGACAGCAGCCACCGCCAGGGGCGGCACAGCGTGAGCAGCGCGCGCCGATGTCGCAAGGCCAGGAACAAAGGCCGCAAGGCAGGGCAGCCTCGCAGGAGCCACAGCGGGGTCAGGGGCAAGGGCAGGAGAAAGGTCGCGGCAAGGATGAGGAGCAAGGTCGGGAACGCAATAGGTAATACGACCTGAGCTTGGTTCATTGCTCCGCGCAGACTCTCTTACGCAGCCGCCGACAGCGAGTTGCGATCTGCGCAAAGCCGACGCAGTTCCGGGATGCACGATCCGCAATTGGTTCCGCACTTGAGCGAGCGCTGCAGCGCCGGCAAGTCTGCGCCGCGTCCGACCGCTGCACGGATGTCGGTATCGGAGACCTCGAAGCAATTGCAGACGATCCTGCCGCGCGGCACGGCGGCCGCGGACCCGACCGGACGCGGAGCGAGAGCGAGCGCCGGCCGGATGAGGACGCCGTTCTGCATCGGTTCCTTCAGCCAGGCGGCTGCGGCCGTATCGCCGGCAAGCCGCACGCCCGCGATCCGGCCGGCCGCGTCGATCCAGATTCTCTTGGCGGTGGCGCGCGCCGGATCCTCATAGCTGATCGCACGCAGCGAGTCCTCGCCGATCGCACGGTCGAGCGCGGCGAGCAGCGCGGGTTCGCAGGGCCTGTCGCTGCGGACGCGCAGCATCACGCACGCGATCTCTTTCCCGAACAGCGACAAGGCCGCCAGCGGAAAGCGGGAGAGCAGCGACTGCAGGCGCTCGACCCGGACCCAATCGTCCCGGCCGAGCCGCCGCAGCGCCACCAGCTCGTGCGGCAATTCGACGCGGGCGACTTCGATCGCCGCGTGTTTCAGCTCAGGCTGCTTGGAGTCGGGGTCGAATGCGCTCAAGGTGAGCGCGTTGACCCCGGCACCGCTCATGAAGCGGCTGCCCCAGTGCATCGGGATGAATACGTCGCCGCGGCGCTGCTCAAGCGAGCTTTCGGCGCGCAGCACGAGTTCGCCGCGCATGCTTGAGATGCGCACGCTGTCCCCGTTTTTGATGCCCCGCGCGGCCATGTCCTCCGGATGCATAGCCAGCGCCGGCTCGGGCGCATGGGCGAACAGGCCCGGCACGGTGCCCGTACGGCTCATTCCGTGCCACTGGTCGCGCAGCCGTCCGGTGTTCAGACTCAAGGGGTACGCGCCATCGGGGGCTTCCCACGCGCTTTGGTGACGGGTTACCACGAAGCGGGCGCGGCCGTCCGCGGTGGGAAACACGCCGTCGGCGTAGAGCCGCGCGCGGCCGGTCGCCGCACCCTCCGGAAACGGCCATTGCTGCGGGCCGCGGGAATCGAGAAGCGCGTACGACAGCCCGGTGATATCGAGATCGCGGCCGCGCGTGGTTTCGCGGTGCTCCTCGAAGATCTGCTCGGGCGACGTGTACGAAAAGAGTTTTTGCGCGAGCGGACGGTTGAGCTTCTCGCCCAGGCGCCGCGCAAAGTCGACGGCGATCTCCCAGTCGTGCCTCGCATCGCCGGGAGGTGGCACGGCGGCGCGCACGCGCGAAATGCGGCGCTCGGAATTGGTGACCGTGCCTTCCTTTTCGCCCCAGCTCGAAGCAGGGAGCAGCAGGTCGGCAAACCCGGTGGTGTCGGTATTGCGGAAGGACTCCTGCACGACCACGAATTCGGCGCGCTCGAGAGCGGCGCGCACCAGGCTGAGATCGGGCATCGACTGCGCCGGGTTCGTGCAGGCGATCCACACGGCGCGCACTTCGCCGTCGTGCAACGCCTGAAACAGTTCCACCGCGGCCTTGCCGGGCTTGGCCGGCACGCCGGCGATGCCCCACAGCCGCGCGATTTCCTCGCGATGCTTCGGATCGGCGAGATCGCGATGCGCCGAAAGCAGATTGGCCATGCCCCCGACCTCCCGCCCGCCCATGGCGTTCGGCTGGCCGGTGAGGGAGAACGGGCCCGCGCCGGGCCGGCCGATCTGGCCCGTGGCGAGATGCAGATGGATGAGCGCGGCGTTGCTGTGCGTGCCGTGGGTGGACTGGTTCAGTCCCTGGCACCACAGCGACAGGCTCGCGCGCGACTCACCGAACCAGCGCGCCGCGGTGACGATGTCCTTCGCCGCGACGCCGCAGACTGACGCGGCGCGTTCGGGCGTGCATTCGCGCACCGTCCACAGAAGCCGCTCGAAGCCTTCGGTGTGACGGCCGATGTAGTCGTTGTCGACGAGATCGTCGGTGAGGAGCACCTGCAGCATCGCGTTGAACAAAGCGATGTCGGTGCCCGGAGCGATTGCGAGGTGCAGATCCGCATCGGCCGCGGTGTCGGTGCGGCGCGGGTCGACCACGATGATCTTCAGCGACGGATTCGCGGCCCGCGCCGCCTCGATGCGGCGGTACAGGACCGGGTGCGCGACCGCCGGGTTCGAGCCGGCGATCAGCATGCATTGCGCGAAATCGATGTCCTCGTAACAGGCGGGCGGGGCGTCCGCGCCGAGCGTCGCCTTGTAGCCCGCCGCCGCCGAGGACATGCACAGCCGCGAATTGGTGTCGATGTTATTGGTGCCGATGAGGCCTTTGGCGAGCTTGTTGAATACGTAGTAGTCCTCCGTGAGCAGCTGCCCCGAGACGTAGAAGGCGACGCTGTCCGGGCCGTGCTCGCGAATGACGGCGGCGAAACGATCGGCCGCATGATCGAGAGCTGCGTCCCAGGACACGCGCTTTCGCGGCTCGCTTCGATTGCGGCGCAATTCCGGATGGCGGGCGCGCGCATCGGGCCGTGCCGAGAGGTGCAGCGTGGCTCCTTTGGTGCACAGGCGCCCGAAATTGGCGGGGTGGTCGGAATCGCCGCGCACCCCGATGATGCGTTCTCCCGCGCTCTGGATCACCACGCCACAGCCGACGCCGCAGTAGCAACAGGTTGATTTTGTTTCCTTCATCGTCGAGTCCGCTCCGCCTCCGAGAGTTTGTTGTTGCAATGCCCGTGCCATGTGCGTTCCGTGGCACGGCAATTGCACTGGATAGAGCCGATGCTTCCCATGCGCGTGCTGATCGTCGATGAATCACCCGAGCGCACAGAGGTGCTGCGCGAGGGGCTGGAGCGGACCGGATACGAGGTCGCGGCCGTGCTCGACTCGCCGCTCGAGTTGCTGCGGGCGGTCGAGACGATCAAGCCCGACGTCATTGTCATCGATACCGATTCGCCCAGCCGCGACGTGCTCGAGCACGTGGTGATCATCAGCCGCGACGAACCGCGGCCGATCGTGATGTTCTCGAGCGACGACGCGCCCGACACCATTCGAGACGCGGTGCGCGCGGGCGTTTCCGCCTATGTGGTCGACGGGCTGGATGCGGCGCGCGTGAAGTCCATCGTGGAAGTCGCGGTGGCGCGGTTCGACAAGTATCAGCGGTTGCGCGAGGAACTCGCCGATGCGAACCACAAGCTCGAGGAGCGCAAGCTCGTCGAGCGCGCCAAGGGAATCCTGATGAAGGCCCGCGGCGTCGACGAGGACGAAGCATTTCAGGCCCTGCGGCGCATGGCCATGGACCGCGGCAAGCGCCTGGGCGAGGTCGCGCAGCAGCTCATCGACATGGCGGATCTGCTGACTTTGCGCAACCCAAGTTAGTGCGAAAACGAGTTTTGCTGCACCGCAAGCGTGCGGTGTGGGCGGCATCCTTGCGTCTGGTTCCGGAGAAGAGCTGGTTCAAGTTGCTGTTTCGATTGGGAGGCAGGCAGCGTAGTGGCATTGGCACATCGATTGCGTAAGAGCTAAACAAGCTGCGGCCAATGGCGGTCGCGGCAGGAACGAGGGCGTTCATTTGCGGGAATCCCGCGATTGAACGCCTTTTTTCTGTACGGAGAGCGAAATGAATGAACACAGGATTGCACGAAGGAAATCCGCAAAGCGCCGCGACTTCCTCAAGCGCGCGGCAGCAGCCGGCATCATGAGCCTCGTTCCCGCCGCGGTGAGGAGCGCTGCCTGGGCCGCGGGCTCGGATGCGCCGGAGAAGAAGGAAGTGAAAATCGGCTTTATCCCGCTTACCGATTGTTCCTCGGTCGTCATGGCGTCCGTGATGGAGTTCGACAAGAAGTACGGCATCAAGATCACGCCGTCGAAGGAAGCATCGTGGGCGGCGGTGCGCGACAAGCTGGTGAACGGCGAGCTCGACGCCGCGCACGTGCTCTACGGCCTGATCTACGGCGTGCAGATGGGAGTCGGCGGGCCGAAGAAGGACATGGCCATCCTCATGAACCTAAATCACAACGGCCAGGCCGTCACGCTCTCCAGCAAGCTGAACGAGAAGGGCGTCACGGACGGCGCGAGCCTGAAGGCGCTCATCGACCGCGAAAAGCGCGAGTACACGTTCGCGCAGACCTTTCCCACCGGCACGCATGCGATGTGGATCTACTACTGGCTCGCCGCGCACGGAATCCATCCGTTCAACGACGTGAAGGCGATCGTCGTGCCGCCGCCGCAGATGGTGGCGAACATGCGCGTCGGCAACATGGACGGCTTCTGCGTCGGTGAGCCCTGGAACAGCCGCGCCATCGTCGACAAGATCGGCTTCACCGCCAATACGACGCAGGACATCTGGAGAGACCACCCGGAGAAGACGCTCGGCACCACCGCCGAATTCGTGCAGAAGTACCCGAACACCGCGCGTGCGATGACCGCGGCCATCATCGATGCCGGCCGCTGGATCGACAGCGCGCTCTCCAATCGCCAGAAGACCGCCGAGACCGTGGCCGACAAGTCCTACGTCAACACCGACAAGGACGTGATCCTCGCGAGGATGCTGGGCCGCTACGACAACGGCATCGGCAAGACCTGGGACGACCCGAACTACATGAAGTTTTACAACGACGGCTACGTCACCTTCCCGTTCCTGTCCGACGGCATGTGGTTCATGACCCAGCATCGCCGCTGGGGGCTGCTCAAGGAGGACGTGGACTATCTCGCGGTGGCGAAGAGGGTCAACCGCATCGATATCTACAAAGATGCTGCGGCGGTGACCAAGACGAACCTGCCCCAGTCGCCGATGCGCGCTGCCCGCCTGATCGACGGCGTGGTCTGGGACGGCAAGGACCCGAAGAAGTACGCGGGCTCGTTCAAGATCAAGGTCGCCTGAGGAGCCGTCCATGAGCGCCGTTCCCGCCACCGTGCATACGCTGAAACCGCCGCGCGTCGAGATCGGTCCGGCCGACGAATCGACGCAGCTGCACCCGGCGATGAATCAGGCGAGCTCCGCGCCCGAGCCGCCGCTATACGTCCGCACCCGGGCGCCGGAGTGGCTGCCTCGTGCGCTCGCGCCCCTCATCGGCCTCGCGCTGTTCGTCGTGTTGTGGGCGATACTCGCGAAGGCCGGCGGCCGGCTGCCCGACCCCGTGTCGACCTGGCATTCGGCGGTCGATGTCTTCAGCAACCCGTTCTACAGGAAGGGGCCGAACGACCAGGGCATCGGCTGGAACGTGCTCACATCGCTCGGTCGCGTCGGCATCGGCTTCGGCATGGCGGCGCTCGTCGGCATTCCGCTCGGCTTCATGCTGGGACGCTTTCGCTTCCTCTCCGATATGGCGGCGCCGGTCATCAGCATCCTGAAGCCGGTGTCGCCTCTCGCCTGGCTGCCGATCGGCCTCATGGTGTTCAAGGCGGCCAACCCGGCCGCGATCTACGTTATCTTCGTCTGCAGCCTGTGGCCGATGATCGTGAACACCGCCGTGGGCGTGCGCCACATCCCGCAGGACTATCTCAACGTCGCGCGGGTGCTCAATCTCTCGGAGTGGACGGTGTTCCGGAAGATCCTGTTCCCGGCGGTGCTGCCGTACATGATCACCGGCGTGCGCCTGTCGATCGGCGTCGCCTGGCTGGTGATCGTCGCCGCGGAAATGCTCACCGGCGGCGTCGGGATCGGTTTCTGGGTGTGGGACGAATGGAACAACTTGAACGTCCAGCACATCATCATCGCCATCTTCACGGTCGGCATCGTCGGCCTCGCGCTCGAGCAGGCGATGATCCTGCTCGCCCGCCGCTTCAGTTACGAGTGAGGACGACATGAGCGAGCGCTATCTGCAAATCGACAAGGTGCGCAGGGTGTTCCTGACTAAAAAGGGGCCGTTCTGCGCGCTGGAGGAAATCAGCCTCGACATCCATGCCGGCGAGTTCGTCTCGCTCATCGGGCACTCGGGCTGCGGCAAGTCGACGCTGCTCAACATCGTCGCCGGACTGCTCGAGCCGACCGACGGCCACATCGTGCTCGCCGAGCGCGAAGTGAGCGGGCCCGGTCCCGACCGCGGCGTGGTATTCCAGAACCACTCCCTCTTGCCCTGGCTCAGCTGCTTCGAGAACGTCCATCTTGCCGTGGAGCGCGTATTCGGCGCGACGGCGAAGAAGGCCGCGCTGAAGGAGCGCGTGCGCCGGGCTCTGGAACTGGTGCAGCTCAGGCACGCCGAGCACAAATACCCGCACGAGCTCTCCGGAGGCATGAAGCAGCGCGTCGGCATCGCCCGCGCGCTGTCGATCGAGCCCAAAGTCCTGTTGCTCGACGAGCCGTTCGGGGCGCTCGACGCCTTGACGCGGGCGCGGCTCCAGGACGAGCTGATGCGGATCGTCGCGGCGACGGGCAGCACCGTGCTCATGGTGACCCACGACGTCGACGAGGCGGTGCTCCTCTCCGACCGCGTCGTGATGATGACCAACGGGCCGGCGGCGACGATTGGAGGGATCCTCGCCATCGACCTCCCGCGTCCGCGCGAGCGCATCGCGCTCGCCGGCCAGCGCCACTACATGGCATTGCGCGCCGAGCTGCTGGAGTTCCTCTACCGCAAGCAGATGCGCGAAGCCGCCTGAGGCGTGAAAAAAATGAAACTCGTCATAGTCGGCAACGGCATGGCCGGCGTGCGCACGCTGGAGGAGCTGCTCAAGATCGCGCCGGACGTCTACGACATCACCGTGTTCGGTGCCGAGCCCCACGCCAACTACAACCGCATCCTGCTCTCGCCCGTGCTCGCCGGGGAATTGACGATCCTGGACATCATGCTCAACGATGTCGACTGGTACGAGAAAAACGGCGTCACCCTGCATCTGAACAAGAAGGTCGCGAAGATCGACCGCCGCGCGCGGAAGGTCGTCGCCGCCGACGGCACCGAGGCCGGGTATGATCGGCTGCTGCTCGCGACCGGCTCCAACCCGTTCATCCTGCCGGTGCCGGGCAAGGACCTGGAAGGCGTGATCACCTATCGCGACATCGGCGACACGAACGCCATGATCGAGGCGTCGAAGAAATACAAGCACGCGGTCGTGATCGGCGGCGGGCTGCTCGGCCTGGAAGCGGCCAACGGCCTGAAGGCGCGCGGCATGAGCGTGAGCGTCGTGCACCTGATGGAGTGGCTGATGGAGCGCCAGCTCGACCGCACCGCCGCCGGCATGCTGCAGAAATCTCTGGAAGCGAAGGGACTGCAGTTCCTGCTCAAGACGCAGACGGCGGAGATCGTCGGCGGCGACGGACGCGTGAAGGGCGTGAAATTCAAGGACGGGCGCGAGCTCGCCGCCGACTTGGTGGTGATGGCGGTGGGCATCCGCCCCAATACCGAGCTCGCGCAATCCGCCGGCCTTTACTGCAGTCGCGGCATCGTGGTGAACGACACTATGCAGACCTTCGACCCGAGGATCTACGCCGTCGGCGAATGCGTGGCGCACCGCGGCGTGGCCTACGGGCTGGTCGCGCCGCTGTTCGAGATGGCGAAGGTCTGCGCAAACCATCTCGCGCATTTCGGCATCGGCCGCTACGCGGGCTCGGTGATTTCCACCAAGCTCAAGGTGACCGGGATCGATCTTTTTTCGGCGGGCGATTTCACGGGCGCCGAGGGCACCGAGGAAATCGTGCTGCACGACCCCGAGGGCGGGGTCTACAAGAAGCTGGTGCTGAAGGACAACCGCATCGTCGGCGGCGTTCTCTACGGCGACACGGTCGACAGCTCCTGGTATCTGCAGCTGCTGCGCGACAAGCAGGGCATCCATGAGATCCGCGATCACCTGATGTTCGGCCAGAGCCATCTGGGCAACAGCGGCCACCAGGGCCAGAACCGTGCGGTCGCCATGGCCGACGCGATGGAGGTGTGCGGCTGCAACGGCGTCCCCAAAAGCACGATCGTCCGCGCGATCAAGGAAAAGGGCCTGTTCACGCTCGAAGACGTGCGCAAGCACACCAAGGCCTCCAGCTCCTGCGGCTCCTGCACCGGATTGGTCGAGCAGCTCCTCGCTTCCACTGTCGGCGGCGCCTACCAGCCGCAGCAAGCGAAGACGAAGCCGCTGTGCGCCTGCACCGACCACACCCACGAGGAAGTGCGCAAGGCGATCCGCGAGCACAAACTGCTGTCGATCTCCGCGGCGATGCGCTTCCTCGAGTGGCGCACCCCGGACGGCTGCGCAAGCTGCCGTCCCGCAATCAATTACTACCTCATCTGCGCCTGGCCGCACCAGGCGAAGGACGATCCGCAATCGCGCTTCATCAACGAGCGCGCGCACGCGAACATCCAGAAAGACGGCACCTTCTCCGTCGTGCCGCGCATGTTCGGCGGCATCACCTCGCCCGATCAGCTGCGCCGCATCGCCGACGTCGCGGACAAGTACAAGGTCCCGACCGTCAAGGTCACCGGCGGCCAGCGCATCGACCTGCTCGGCGTGAAGAAGGAGGACCTCCCCGCCGTCTGGCGCGACCTCGACATGCCCTCGGGCCACGCCTACGCCAAGGCGCTGCGCACGGTGAAGACCTGCGTCGGCTCGGAGTGGTGCCGCTTCGGCGTGCAGGACTCGACCAACATGGGCATCGAGCTCGAGAAATCGCTGTGGCGGATGTACGCGCCGCACAAGGTGAAGATGGCCGTGTCCGGCTGCCCGCGCAACTGCGCCGAGTCCGGCATCAAGGACGTGGGCGTGATCGGAGTCGACTCGGGCTGGGAGATCTACGTCGCCGGCAACGGCGGCATCAAGACCGAGGTCGCGCAGTTTCTCGCGAAAGTGAAAACGCGCGAGGAAGTGCTGGAATACGCGGGCGCCTTCCTGCAGCTCTACCGCGAGGACGCGCGCTACCTCGAGCGCACCGTGCACTACGTGCGGCGCGTAGGCCTCGACACCATCAAGAAGAAGGTCGTCGAGGACGCGGACAACCGCAAGGCGCTGTGGGCGCGGCTAAAGGTCGCGCTCGAAGGCGAGCCCGATCCCTGGAAGGAGCGCGCCGCGGGCAAGGAGCGCGAAGAGTACCAGGCACTCGCGGAGCCCGCCTGATGGCGGAAGCGCTGGCGAAAACGCGCGAACCGGTGCGCACGGCGCGCTGGATCAAGGCCTGCCGGCTCGAGGACATCCCCGAGCTCGGCGCCCGCGTCATCCGCCGTCCGGGCGGCGACATCGCCCTGTTCCGCAACGCCGAAGGCGAGTGCTTCGCCCTGCTCGATCGCTGCCCGCACAAGGGGGGGCCCTTGTCCCAGGGAATCGTGTTCGGACGCAGCGTCGCCTGCCCGCTGCACGGCTGGACCATCCGCCTCGAAGACGGCTGCGCCGAAACGCCGGATACCGGCTGCACCCGATCGTTTCCCGTCAAAGTCGAAAACGGCGACCTGCTCCTGCAGTTGCCGGACTGAGGATCGTTCAATGCGCCCCGCTGACTGCGCGGGGCTCGGGAACATCGGCGATAATGCCGCCATGGACGCCCCGCAGCAGCCCGTTTCCCCTCGTCAGCGCCTGCAGGAGCTGCTCGCGATACCGGAGGGGCAGCGAACCGAAGCCCAATGGGACGAGATCAATGAGCTTGAAATCAAGCTCGCCTCGGGCAATCGGCAGCAGGCTCCGGAGCAGGGCGCCCGGGGGAACGTCCCCACGCCCGCGGGTCATCCCCGGTCCGGTGGCAACCCGCACGGCAAGAAGCGCGGCGGGTTCGGCGACAAATCCCGGCGTCGGCGCTGAGCCCTCCTGCCAGCCGGCTCCCGTTGCACAGGGAGCGTCTTCGATACGAACTGCGACCCATCGGCTGTTTCCATGCAAGCCATCGTCTCCGTCGCGAACCTCTCGAAAACCTACGCCTCCGGTCTCCGGGCTCTCAAGAACATCAGCCTGGACATCCGCCGTGGAGAGATCTTCGCTCTGCTCGGTCCCAACGGTGCAGGGAAGACGACGCTGATCGGCACCATCTGCGGCATCGTCAATCCGAGTGAAGGCAGCATTCGGGTGGACGGTCACGACATCGTCGCCGACTACCGCGCCGCCCGCTCGCTGATCGGCCTCGTGCCGCAGGAACTGACCACCGATGCCTTCGAATCGGTGTGGAACACCGTGTCCTTCAGCCGCGGCCTCTTCGGCAAGCCTGCCGACCCCGCGCACATCGAAAGGGTGCTGAAGGATCTGTCCTTGTGGACGAGGAAGGACAGCAAGGTCATGACCCTTTCGGGCGGAATGAAACGGCGCCTCCTGATCGCCAAGGCCTTATCGCACGAGCCGATGATCCTGTTTCTCGACGAGCCGACCGCGGGCGTCGACGTCGAGCTGAGGCGCGACATGTGGCACCTGGTGCGCTCGCTCCAGGCCGCCGGCGTGACCATCATCCTGACCACCCATTACATCGACGAGGCCGAAGAGATGGCCGAACGGATCGGGGTGATCAACAAAGGCGAGATCATCCTGGTGGAAGACAAGGCCGAGTTGATGCGCAAACTCGGCAGGAAACAGTTGACGCTGCAGCTCGAGAAAACGCTGGAGCGCATCCCGCTTGCGCTCTCCGCCTACCACCTCGAGCTGGCGAATCATGGAAGCGAACTGATCTATACGTACGATGAGCGAGGCGATCGAGCCGCCATCGCCGCGCTGCTTGAGGAGCTGACCGAGGCGGGCATCCGGTTCAAGGACCTGCATACGACGCAAAGCTCGCTCGAGGACATCTTCGTCACCCTGGTGAGCGACAGAAAATGAGCGCCATCAACGTTTACGCGATACGCGCGATCTACAAATTCGAGATGTCGCGCACCCGGCGCACGCTGATGCAAAGCATCATCGCCCCGGTGATTTCCACGGCCCTGTACTTCGTCGTCTTCGGCGCGGCGATCGGCGGGCGCATCCCCGAAGTCGAGGGCGTCAGCTACGGCGCCTTCATCGTGCCGGGGCTCGTCATGCTGTCGCTCCTGACGCAGAGCATCTCCAACGCGTCCTTCGGTATCTACTTTCCGAAGTTCACGGGGACCATCTACGAGCTCCTCTCGGCGCCGGTCTCCTATCTCGAGATCGTGGTGAGCTACGTTGGGGCGGCCGCGACCAAGTCGGTCGTCCTCGGCCTCATCATCCTCGCGACGGCGGCACTGCTGGTGCCGCTCCGGATCGAGCATCCTGTCTGGATGGTTCTCTTCCTCGTGCTGACCTCGGTGACCTTCAGTCTCATCGGCTTCATCATCGGCATCTGGGCGGACGGTTTCGAGAAGCTCCAGGCCATACCGCTCCTCATCATCACCCCGCTCACTTTTCTAGGCGGCAGTTTCTACTCCATCGGAATGCTGCCGCCGTTCTGGCAGACGGTCTCGCTGTTCAACCCCGTGGTCTACCTGGTGAGCGGATTCCGCTGGAGCTTCTACGGCCTCGCCGACGTGAGCGTCGGCCTGAGCCTCGCCATGACGGGCGTGTTCCTCGCGGTCTCGCTCGCGGTCGTGGCGTGGATCTTCAGGACGGGGTACCGGCTGAAGACCTGACACTCGTTCGACCCGCTTGACAAGGGGGTCGATTGTATTTAACCTTAAGGTTAAATACAGGAACGATTTGATCGCCATGTTGCCCGATCGCCTCAGCACGACCTTCGCCGCCCTCGCCGATCCCACGCGGCGCGCGATCCTCGCGCGCCTCGCCTCGGGGGAAACCTCGGTCCTGAAACTGGCCGAGCCTTTCGACATGAGCCTGCCCGCCGTGTCCAAGCACCTCAAGGTTCTCGAGCGCGCGGGCCTGATCGAGCGCGGCCGCGAGGCGCAGTGGCGACCCTGCCGGCTCCAGGCGAATCCGCTCAAGGGCGTCGCCGAGTGGGTCGAGTACTATCGGCGGCACTGGGAGGAGAGCTTCGACAGGCTGGGCAGCTACCTCAGGGAGCTGCAACGCAAGAACAAGGCGCAGGAAAATCAACGCAAGGAGAAAAGAGATGGCCGCAAAAAGTAACCTGGCGGTGAGGGACGAACCGCTCGTCGTGGAGCGCACTTTCGATGCCCCGGTCGCCCTGGTCTGGAAGGCGCTCACCGACAAGGAGGACATCAAGCAATGGTCCTTCGAGCTCCGCGAATTCGCGCCGGTGGTCGGCTTCGAGTTCCAGTTCGACGTCGAGCACGAAGGCGTCAGGTATTGTCACCGCTGCAAGGTAACCGAGGCGATTCCCAACAGGAGACTCGCCTACACGTGGCGGTACGAAGGGCACGCGGGCGACTCCCTCGTGAGCTTCGACTTGTTCGCCGAGGGGAGCAAGACTAGGGTCAAGCTGACGCACGAAGGCCTGGAGACCTTCCCGAAGCTCCCCGCGTTCGCAAAGGCGAATTTCGCGGCAGGCTGGACGGAGATCGTGGGCACTTCGCTGAAGAATTTCGTCGAAGGAAAGCGCGCGGGGGAGATGATCCTCACGCGCGTCTTCGACGCGCCCCGGGAGCTCGTCTTCAGGGCCTGGAGCGATCGGGCGCATCTGACGAAATGGTGGGGACCGAAGGGCTTCACGCTGCCCGGCTGCGAGATGGATTTCCGCACCGGGGGCGCGTACCGCTTCGTGATGCGCGGGCCCGACGGCAACGACAATCCGTTCCACGGCGTGTACCGCGAGATCGTCCGGAACGAGCGCATCGTCTTCACCGCGATCCTGGACAAGCTCCCCGGCCACGAGTTGCTGACGACTGTGACGTTCGCCGACGAAGGCGGCAAGACGAAGCTGACCGTGCGACAGACCACGCCTCCGGGCGAGGCCGGCCGCGGCCAGAACCAGGGCTGGAGCGAGACCCTCGAGCGCCTGGCCGATCACCTGACCAAGGACATGGAACATGGGCGAAAGAAATGACTTCGCGGCGCTCGTCGGCGACCGTGAGATCGCCGCGGTGCGCGTCTTCGATGCGCCCCGCGACCTCGTGTGGAAGGTGTGGACCGAACCGGAGCACATCGCGAAATGGTGGGGGCCGAAAGGCTTCACGACCACCACCTACAGCATGGACGTGAAGCCGGGCGGCGTGTGGCGCTTCGTCATGCACGGCCCGGACCGCGACTACCAGAACAAGATCACCTATCTCGAGGTCGTGAAACCCGAGCGCCTGGTCTATAAGCACGGCGGCGAGAAGGAAGTCGAGCCGGTGAACTTCCAGGTGACGGTGACGTTCGAAGAGCAGGACGGCAAGACGAAAGTCGATATGCGGATGGTCTTCCCGTCCGCCAACGCACGCGATTACGTCATCAAGACCTACGGGGCCGTCGAGGGGCTGGACCAGACCCTGGGACGCCTCGAGGACTACCTAGCGAAGGCGCCGTCATGACTACGGATCGCCGGACTTTCCTGACCTCTGCCTACCAGGCGATCGACGACTGAAAAAAAGTTGGTTTGGCGTGTCGATTTGACCGAGCCTCGTTCGTTCGTACTGTTAGAGCGGGGATTTTCCCGCTCGTCAACCAGACGGAGAAATCACCATGCGATTCATGATGATAGTCAAGGCCACGAAAGACTCGGAAGCGGGCGTGATGCCCTCCGAGAAGCTCATTTCGGAGATGCAGAAGTACCACGAGGAGCTGCAGAAAGCCGGGGTGCTGCTCGACGCCTCGGGCTTGAAGCCGAGCTCGAAGGGCTGGCGCGTCAAGTACTCGGGAGCGAAGCGCACCGTGGTCGACGGACCTTTCGCCGAGGCGAAGGAGCTCATCGCCGGCTACACGATCATCCAGGTGAAGTCGCGGGAAGAAGCGATGGAGTGGGCGAGGCGCTTTCCCAATCCCTCCATCGACGGCAAGGAAGGCGAGATCGAGGTCCGGCAGTTCTTCGAGCTGGAGGACTTCGCTCCGGGCGAAGCGGTCGAGCGCTTTCGCGAGATGGAAAAAGAGCGCGCGAAGAAGAAATAGCCGGGCGCGCGTCCGGGATCCCGGACGGGGCTCGCGCGGACATTGCAAGGAAAGGAAAGAGATCGTGACTCTCGACAGCCGCAAGCGCTGGCTTGCCCTCATCGTCCTCTGCCTCGGGGAGCTGATGATCGTGCTCGACACGACCATCGTGGGCGTCGCCCTCCCCTCGATCCGCGAGGATCTGCGCTTCACCGAGACTTCGCTGGTGTGGGTGGTGAACGCCTACATACTCACCTACGGCGGGTTCCTGCTTCTCGGCGGGCGCTTGGGCGATCTCTATGGGCAGCGGCGCCTGTTCGTCGCCGGGACCACGCTGTTTACGCTCGCATCGCTGGCGTGCGGGGTCGCGGGCTCGCAATGGCTGCTGATCGCCGCCCGCTTCGTGCAGGGGCTGGGCGGGGCCGTGGTGTCGTCGATCGCGCTCTCGCTCATCATGAATCTGTTCACGGAAGCCGAAGAGCGCGCGAAAGCGATGGGCATCTACGGCTTCGTCTGCGCCGCCGGGGGTTCGATCGGCGTGCTGGTCGGCGGCCTGTTGACGAGCGGCTTGAGCTGGCACTGGATCTTCCTCGTCAACCTGCCGATCGGTGCCGCGGTGTGCGCGTACTGCATCGCGCTCCTTCCGGACGATCGTCCGCAAGGCGCCGGCCAGCGCCTCGACGTTGCCGGCGCCGTCGCCATCACGCTCTCGCTCATGCTCGCCGTGTACGCGATCGTGAACGGCAACGAGGCCGGCTGGACATCGGCGCAGACGCTGGGCCTTCTCGGTGGGGCGCTGGCGCTCCTCGCTGTGTTCCTCGTGATCGAAGCCCGCGTCAACGCGCCGTTGATGCCGTTCGGCTTGTTTAGCTCCCGCAATTTCTCGACCGCCAGCGTCGTCGGCGCGCTGTGGTCCGCGGCCATGTTCGCCTGGTTCTTCATCTCGGCGCTCTACATGCAGCTGGTGCTCGGCTACAGCGCGATGCAGGTCGGCCTCGCTTTCCTGCCCTCCAACCTGATCATGGCGGCGTTTTCGCTCGGGCTCTCGGCCAAGATGGTGATGCGCTTCGGCAACCGCCTGCCGCTCGCCGTCGGGCTCGCGCTCGCCGCCGCCGGGCTCGCGCTGTTCGCGTTCTCGCCGGTCGAAGGCAGCTTCGCCCTCCACGTCCTTCCCGGCATGACGCTCCTCGGAATCGGCTGCGGCATGGCGCTCAATCCGGTGCTCCTCGTCGCCATGAGCGAGGTCGCGCCCGGCGACTCCGGCCTCGCTTCGGGCGTGGTCAACACCGCCTTCATGATGGGCGGAGCGCTCGGACTCGCGGTACTCGCGAGCCTGTCGGCGGCGCGCACCGAAGCCCTGACCGCGGCGGGGATCGCCATGCCAGCCGCGCTCACCGGCGGCTACCACGTCGCCTTCGCCATCGGCGCCGTCTTCGCAGGCGTGGCGGCCTTGCTCAGCGCGGTGCTGCTTCGCCCCGCATCACAGCCTGCGGCGGACTCGCTGGCGCTCGCTCCGGAAGCGGGAACAGGGTCAGGAAGTTAGACTCCGGTTTCAACGACGCCGAAACCGCCCTTGCCAAGCTGAATGCCATTGCCGAGAATCTATCCCGTTGACCAACTCATAGGAGGCACACGTGCGATACGTAGATGGAGTTGTGGTACCTGTCCCGAAGAGGAAACTGGCGGCCTACCGGCGCATGGCGCAGACGTCGGGCAAGGTCTGGCGGGACCACGGCGCGCTGGAATACGTCGAGTGCGTGGCCGACGACGTGAAGCCGGGCAAGCGCACGTCGTTCCCGCGGAGCGTCAAGCTGAAATCCGGCGAAACGGTGGTGTTCGCCTACATCGTGTACAAGTCGCGCGCGCATCGCGACCGCGTCATGGCCAAGGTCATGAAGGACAAGCGCCTGGCGAAGATGATGGACCCGAAGGCGATGCCTTTCGACGCCAAGCGCATGTTCTGGGGCGGGTTCAAGGTCTTGGTTCACGCCTGACAGGAGCAAGAACATCCTGAGCGAAACGCAGCGCCCGCGCCGCGTGCTTCGACGCATCGGCGCCGTTCTCGCGGGCTTGCTCGCGATCTCGTGATTTCAAAGCTCCATTGGAGGGATCAATGTTCAAGACCATCGCCATCATCGTCGTCGCTCTGATCGCCGCGGTTCTCGTCTATGCCTCGACCAAGCCCGACACTTTCCGCGTCGAGCGCTCGGCGAGCATCAAGGCGCCGCCGGAGAAGGTCTTCGCTTTGCTCAACGACTTTCAGCGCTGGGACGCCTGGTCGCCCTGGGAGAAAAAAGACCCCGCGATGAAGAGGACCTTCAGCGTCGTAACGAGCGGGAAGGGCGCCCAGTACGCGTGGGAGGGCAACAGGGAGGTCGGCCAGGGTCGCATGGAAATCGCGGAGTCGGTTCCGCCTTCCAAGGTCGCGATCAAGCTGGATTTCGCCAAACCGTTCGAAGCCCACAACCTCGTCGAGTTCACGCTGGAGCCCAAAGGCGACGTGACGAACATCACTTGGGTCATGCAGGGGAACACGCCCTACTTCGTGAAGATCATCCACGTGTTCCTCAATATGGACAGCATTGTCGGGAAGGACTTCGAGACCGGTCTTGCCAATTTGAAGACGGTCGCTGAAAAGTAGCCGGCGGACAGCGATAGTGCCTGGACCCAAGACCTGGACGCACGAGCTGAAGAGGAGAGCGGGCAGTCTATGGGTGGTCAAGATGCTTGCGACGACGGGCGGGATCGCGATTTTCTTCTACGGGTACTTCTGGGTCATGCGTCACCCGCTTTCCGCCGCGACCGTGATGCCCGAAACGTGGATCGATGACCTGGTCCTTTTTTCCCCTCAGTCCTTTCCTCTTTACGTATCCCTGTGGGTTTATATCGGTCTGGCACCCGCGCTCGCCGAGGACGGACGGGAGCTGGCTGCCTGGGGTGCGGCATCCTTCGCGATGACCGTCATCGGTCTGGGCCTATTCATGGCTCTGCCCACGAAGGTCCCCGATTTCGCGATCGACTGGTCCCGCTACCCGTCGCTCGAGTTTCTCAAGAGGGCCGACGTTTCAGGGAATGCCTGCCCGTCGCTGCATGCCGCCTTCTCCGTATTCACGGCGGTCGTGCTTCACAGGCAATTGACGGCGATCCGCGCTCCGCGGACTTTGCTCGCGTGCAATGCGCTGTGGTGTCTGGGCATCGTCTACTCCGCGATGGCGACCCGACAACACGTCGCGCTGGATGTCATCGCGGGCTCGCTTCTGGCGGGGGCGGCGTCGATCGCGTACGTGGGCGCGGGCCGCATGCCAGGTCGCACGAACGCGTCGATCCCGCCGCCCCTCGTTCGTCATGCAAGTAGAGCCCAGGTTCAGCCGGCCGAGACCGTCCGGGAACCCGGCTCCCAACAACGCTAGTGACGGCTTCCGCCACCCATGGCGCGATCGACGCGGTCTGGCGGATCGAGTCCGCGAAGATCATCGCCGCTCTCGCGCGGATGGTGCGCGACGTCGGCCTCGCCGAGGAGCTCGCTCAGGACGCTCTCCTCGCCGCGCTCGAGCGATGGCCGGATTCGGGCATCCCGGACAACCCGGGCGCCTGGCTCATGGCCACCGCGAAGAACCGCGCGCTCGATCACTTCCGCCACAACAAGATCCTCGAGCGCAAGCACGAGGAGCTCGCCGGCGAGATGGAGCTCGAGCAGGAGATCGCAGCCGCGGATCTCGAAGCGTGCTTGATCGAGCGCATGGACGACGACATCGGCGACGACCTTCTGCGCCTGGTGTTCGTCGCCTGCCATCCGGTGCTCTCCACCGAGGCGCGCGCCGCGCTCACGCTGCGCTTGCTCTGCGGCCTGACGACCGACGAGATCGCGCGCGCCTTCCTCGTCCCGGAGCCGACCATCGCCCAGCGCATCGTCCGCGCCAAGCGCACGCTCGCCGAGACGCGCGTCCCCTTCGAGGTCCCGCGCAAGGACGAGCTCGCCGCCCGCCTCGCGTCGGTGCTCGAGGTCGTCTACCTCGTCTTCAACGAAGGCTACTCCGCGACCGCCGGGGAAGACTGGATGCGGCCCGCGCTTTGCGAGGAGGCGCTGCGTCTCGGCCGCGTCCTCGCCGAGCTCGCACCAAAAGAGCCCGAGGTCCACGGCCTCGTCGCGTTGATGGAGATCCAGGCATCGCGCGCGGGCGCGCGGGTCGGTCCGTCGGGAGAGCCGATTCTGCTTCTCGACCAGGACCGCTCACGCTGGGATCACCTGCTCGTGCATCGCGGTCTCGCGGCGCTAGCGCGTGCCGAGCAGCTCGGCGGCCGGCTCGGCCCCTACGCGCTCCAGGCAGCGATCGCCGCCTGTCACGCGCGGGCGCGCACCGCGGCGGAGACGGACTGGGTGCGCATCGCGGCGCTCTACGATGCGCTCGCCCAGATTGCGCCGTCCCCCGTCGTCGAGCTGAACCGCGCGGTCGCGGTCGCTATGGCGTTCGGCCCGGCGGAGGGGCTCGAGCTCGTCGATGCGCTGACTTCCGAGCCGGCTCTCAAGGGATACCACCTCTTGCCGAGCGTGCGCGGCGACTTCCTTGCCAAGCTCGGCCGCTTCGACGAGGCCCGCGCGGAGTTCGAGCGCGCGGCATCGCTCACGAGGAACGCGCGCGAGCGCAGGCTCCTCCTCGATCGCGCGGCCGCGTCGCATAAATTCCGCGTCGTAAAGTAAGATACCGATTCGTCGGCACTGCGCTAGGCCGTCATCCTGAGCGCAGCGAAGGATCTGCTTTTCATGAAAATCGCCACCTGGAACGTCAACGGCGTCCGCGCGCGCCAGGCGCAGCTTCGCGAATGGATGGAGCGCGACCGTCCGGACGTCGTGTGCCTTCAGGAGCTGAAGGCGGAGCCTGCGCAGATTCCCGAGCAAGTCAAGCTCGAGGACTACCACGCCTGCTGGCACGGCCTGCGCGCCTACTCAGGCGTCTCCCTTCACATCAGGAAGGGCGTGTTCGACGCCGAGCCCGCGTTCAGCCACCCCGAATTCGACATGGAATCGCGGATCGTGCAGGCCGAAATCGGCCGCCTCGTCCTCGCGTCGGTGTACGTGCCCAACGGCGGCAAGGACTATGAGGCGAAGCTCGGCTTCATGATCAAGCTCGCTGCGTGGGCGAAGCAGCTCCACCGGGAAGGGCGCGAACTGGTTCTCTGCGGCGACATGAACATCACCCGCACCGACATGGACGTGCATCCGAAGGAGCGCAAGCCCGGCATCATCGGACAGCGGGAAGAGGAGCGCGAGCTGTTCGACAAGCTCCTCGGCGAACACCTGGTGGACGTCGGCCGCGCGCTCGACCCCGACAATCCGAACCTCTTCACCTGGTGGGCGCCCTGGCGCAACCTGCGGAGCCGCAATATCGGCTGGCGCCTCGATTACATCCTCGCCTCGCCGGCGATCGCCGAGCGCGCCGCGAGCTGCGTCGTGCTCGCCGACGTCGGGACGAGCGACCATGCGCCGGTGATGATGACCAGCGCGTAGATGCCTGGGTTGAGTCTTTCAGGCAGCCGTGATCGAATCGACCTTGTCGGGATAAAAGGCGAGCAGTTCCTTGATGGCCGTCATCTCGTCGTACGGCTGCTCGTAGGTCCACACCGCGTTTTCAGGGCCGTTCGCGAGCGAGTAGTAGGATGCCTGGCCCTTGAACGGGCAATGAGTCTGATGGGAGCTGCGTGCGAGCCGCTCCATCTTCACGTCCTTGCGCGGGATGTAGTACACGACCGGGGCCACCGTGCTGCCCGACATGGACTCCTCGAGCGCGATCGCATCCCTCGTGTCGGCGATGACGTCGCCGTTGAACTTGACCTGCACGCGCACGCCCGCGGGCTTGGTGGTGATGCGATGCTTCGGATACTTCTTCCATCCGGGACCGCTGTTGGCGCTCATGAAGTCCTCCTTATTTCCTGGCCGTCTGCCCGATAATATTACTTTTTCGTCTTGATCAGCGCGTCGTAGGCATTGTCGCAACGTTCGACCTCTGCGCTGTCCGCCGCCGGGTCGACGAATAGGATCCCGGCGCCCCGCAGCGACGCCAGTTTCTTCACCGGCGACAGATAGTTCATCTTCAACATCAGCGGCTGCGCGTCGCCGATCGCGTATTCGTAGAACAGCAGGGCGGCGTTCGGATGAGGCGGTTTGCGCGACACGCCTATGCCGTTCGAGCGGGCTATCATCGGATCGATCGCAAACCAGTCGACCGGCGCGCCCTGCTGCCTGGCCTCGTCGATCATGTGGCCGTAGACGGCCAGCGCGAGTGGCACCTCGCCCGATACGACCATGTTGGCCAGGACGGAGTTGCCGCTGCGCACCGACAAGCCGTTGCGCGCCGCGATCTCCCGGAAGAGCTCCGTGCCTTTCTCCTCGCCCAGATTCTTGAGCAGGCTGCAATACCATTCGCCGGCTTTCGCTTCCACGCCCAGCTTGCCCTTCCATCTGGGATTGAGCAGATCGGCCCAGCGTTTCGGCAGATCCTGCTTTCCGACCGCACGGGTGTTGTACGCCTGCACGAAGACGTTGATGAATTGCGGCGCCCAGCCGCGATGGGCGGGCACGGTGCCTTCCAGCATTTCCTTGTGCGAGCTGGAATTGATTTCCTGCAGGAGATTTTCCCGATACAGCGCTTCGAGCTCGGGCGAGGAAACGCTGACTGCGTCGAAGTCCCAGCGGTTCGCCGTTTTTTCCGCCACCATGCGCTGCAGCACCTTGACCGAGGATGCCCGCCACGCATTGACGCGGACGCCGTAACGCTTTTCGAAATCGGCGCTCAGTACCTGAATCGTTGGTGCGGCATTGGAGGTGTAGACGGTCAAAGAGCCTTCTTTTCGCGCCGCCTCCGCCAGCCGTTGATGGCGGGAAGCGCTGTCGTCGGAGGCCAGCTCGGCGAACGATTGCGCCGACGCGAGCGGGGCCGCGACGGCCAGCAGAAACGCGGAAATCAGCCGATGGATCAAGCCGCCGCTTGCGCTGCTTGCGCCGCCCTGGAAATTCCGGCCGGGAGCGCCGTCATGTCGAGGCCGTACAGCCTGCACGAGTTCGCGGCCAGGACTTTCGTCTGCGTTTCCAGGGGCAGGTGGCCCAGATCGCGCCGGATGACCTTGATCGAATTCGGCCAGGTCGAGTTGGCGTGGGGAAAATCGTTCGACCACATGAGGTTGTCCTGGCCCCACCACTCGAGATTGCGGCCGCACACCGAATCGTTGAAGAAGCAGGAAAAAACCTGGTTGCGGATGTAGTCGCTCGGGTCGCGCGTGATGGGCGGCGGGTTCACGCCGCGGAAGCGGCGAAAGTAATAGTCCCATTGCTGGACCATGAAGGGCAGCCAGCCGGATTCGTTTTCCACCGTCACGAGCCTGAGCTTCGGGTAGCGCTCCAGCACGCCGTAGAAAATGAAATCGAAGAGCGCGTTGGCGACATCCGCGAGCTTCAGGTTGACGCTGCCGCGGTAATGCTCGATGCCTTTTCTTTCTTTGCTGTGATAGCTGTGGCCCGTCAGGATGTGCATGCTGACGGGCGCATCCAGGTCCTGGGCCGCCGCCCAGAATCTGTCGTAGTGGCTGGAATGGAAAGGCAGATCCGGATGGGGCGCCTGCCAGACGAGCGCGCCTCTGAGCCCCGCCTTGCGGCAGCGTTCCAGCTCCACGACCGCTTTGTCGATGTTGTAGACGGAGATGGCCGGAATCCCGACAAGACGGTTCCGGTCTACGCTGCAATATTCGATCAGCCAATCGTTGTAGAGGCGGAAGCAGGCTTCCTGCAGTCCGGCGTCCTTGAGAGCGTAGAGACCCAGGAGGAGTGTCGGATAGAGCACCTCGGCGCTGAGGCCGTCGACTTCCATCTCCTTGATCCTCGCGTTCGGATCCGATCCGCCCTCGCGCCGCTGGAATCCCTCGCCCAATTTATGAGGGGGAAAGAGCGGCGCCGCCTCGCGATATTTTTCCGGCACTCCCTTCTTCCAGAGATCGACCGGCTCCATGACATGGGAATCCGCCGAAATGATGATCCCGTCGATCCCCCGGCCCCGAGCATCTGTCGCCGCCATGTTCGTGCCCTGCTCGATCGGCTACTCGAAGAACTCGCCGTCGCGGACCACCACCGGCACGCGCTTGTTCTCCTTCGAATCGCCGGGCATCGGCTCGCCGCGGATATTGAGCCGGCCGGAAGCGTCCTCGCGCCCCACCCGGCAACCGATCCGCACCAGCACCAGCGGCTCTTTGCTGGTGGCTTCGAACCAGTAGTACGCGCCTGCGGGCAGCATGATTCCTTCGTGCTTGCCGAGGTCGGTATGGCCGCCGTCCGCGTCGTAATAGCGCGCGCTGCCCTGCAACACGATGAAGGTGTGGTCTTCGTTGGGATGCGTGTGCAGCCCGTTCTCGCCGCCGGAGGCATACACCTTGAGCGTCGCCCACATGTTCTCGGTCCTGGCGAGCGCGGTGTTGGTGCGCCCCTTTTCGAGCATCTGGGCGCGCATCTTGAAGAACGACGGCTTCTTCGCCGCCGCCTTGTTGGCCGCACGCGCGTTGCGGCGCTTGTCGTCCTGATCGGTTGCCTGCATGGATCTCTCCTTCGTTCCAAAGCGCCCCGGATCGATCAGCGCGCGGAATGTCACGATGTTAGATTAGTGCAGTGCGATACTCAAGTTTGGTCCTGTTCCTGGCGATTCTGGCGACGGCCTTGCCCGGCTTCGCACAGGATGCGTCGCTCCTGCGCTATGACGGCCCGGACCGGGCCCGGAAGCTGGTTGCGGCGGCGCAACAGGAAGGCTCATTCGCGCTGTACACGAGCTTTGCCGAGAAAGACCTGCCGCCCCTCATCGCCGCGTTCGAAAGGAAATACGGGGTCAAGGTCAAAGTCTGGCGCGCCGGGTCCGAGAAAGTTCTGCAACGGACCCTCGCCGAAGCGGCGGCCAGGCGCTACGAGGTCGATGCGATCCACTCCTCCGCGCTCGAAATGGAGACGCTGCATCGGGAAGAAATCCTGCAGGCTGTCGCGTCGCCGCACTCGAAGGGACTGATCGCGGGCGCGCTGCGGCCCCATCGCGAATGGGTGGCGACCTACCTGTCGGTCTGGGTGCAGGCCTACAACACCCACCTCGTCAAAAAGGAGGACTTGCCCGGGACTTTTCAGGACCTGCTCGACCCGAAATGGAAGGGCAAGCTCGGCATCGAGGCCAATGTCCCGGAATGGTACTCGACCGTGGTCTTGCACATGGGCGAGGAGAAGGGCATCAAGTTCTTCCGCGACCTGGTGGGCCGCAACGGCATCTCGGTGCGCACGGGGCATTCGCTGCTCAACAACATGGTCATCGCCGGCGAGGTGCCGCTCGCGCTGACGGTGTACCACTTCATGGCGGAAGCCGCCAGGCGCAAGGGCGCTGCGCTCGACTGGTTCGTGCTGGAGCCGGCGGTCGCGCGCATGAGCGGCATCGGCATCGCGCGCCGCGCGCCGCATCCGAACGCCGCGCTGCTGTTCTACGATTTCATGCTCTCGACCGAGGCCCAAGAATTGTTGGTGTCGATGGAATACGCGCCGACCCATGCCAAGGTGCCCTCGCCGCTCGCTCAGCAGCGTTTTACGCTGGTCGACCCGGCAGTCGCGCTGGACCAGAGCGACAAGTGGGCCAAGTCCTTCGAGGAGGTGATACTCAGGCGGGGCGGCCTTTGAAGCGCGTCTCTGCCGCACTGTTGCTCGCCGCGTCGTCGGCGTTTTTTCAGGCCGTGCATCCACAAAGCTTGCAAGAGCTCGCCGCTTACCAGGGCGAGGACCGGCAGCAGCGCCTCGTGGAAGGGGCGAAAAAGGAAGGCTCGCTTCTTTTTTATGCGACCTTCCCGATCGAATACGCCGATCAGCTGATCGAGCCGTTCCGGAACAAATACGGAATCAAGGTCAACGTCTGGCGCGCCCGTTCGGAAATCGTTCTGCGGAAGGTCATCGCCGAGGCGCGCGCCGGCGGCCCCAGCGCCGATGTGATCGCCATCATTTCGCCTCAGGAGGAAGCGCTGCGGCGCGAGAATCTGCTGCAGGAAATTCACTCTCCGTATCACAAAGACCTGGTCCCTGCCGCCGTGCCCGCGCACCGCGAATGGGTCGCGACCCTGCACCACGTGTTCGTGCAAGCCTATAACACCAACAAGGTCAGAAGGGAGGACCTCCCCAAAACGTATCAGGATCTGCTGGCGCCCAAATGGAGAGGCAAGCTGGCGATCGAAGGCGACGATCACGAATGGATGTCGTCGGTGATCGCGGACATGGGCGAAGCCGAGGGCGTCAAGTTCTTTCGCGACCTCGTCGCAAGCAACGGCCTCTCGGTCCGCAGCGGCCATCCCTTATTGACGAACCTGGTCGCCTCCGGCGAAGTGCCGCTCGCGCTAACCGTCTATCAATACAGCGTGGAGCAGGCAAAGAAGAAGGGCTCGCCGATCGACTGGTTCGTGATCGAGCCCGCGGTAAGCATCACGAACGCGATCGGAGTCGCCAAGAGGGCCCCGCACCCACACGCCGCTTTGCTGTTCTACGACTACATCATCAGCACGGAAGGACAGCGCATGCTGGCAAAAATCGGCTACGTCCCGACTCACGTGAAAATCGAATGGCCGGTCAAGGGCGTCAAGCTCAAGTTTCTCGATGCCGCGACCTTGCTCGACGAGCAGGAAAAATCGACCCGCCTGTTCGAGCAGATCATTCTCAAAGGCGCTGCCCGCTAAGGCCGGATAAATGGCCCTTCCGACGAAACTCCTCCGCGATGCGGCGACGCTCGCCTGCAGCGCGGCCCTCGCCGGCTGCGTCGCCGTCTCGATCGACGAACTGCTCGCCTCGACAGCGATCGTCGCCGAGCTCCCGCTCGAGAGCGGGACGCTGATCGAGGCGGCGCGGTTCTCCGCAGGCCACGCCGGCGAGTCGCAGCCCGGCTGGGGCCGCTTCGTCGTTTCCCCCTTCGCGACGAAGAGCGAGTATCGGCTCGTCGAGAGCGACCGTGGCATAGTGCTCGAGGGGCGCGCGGACGGCTCGGCCTCGGGGTTCTACCAGCGCATCCGCATCGATCCGGCGCGGCATCCGGTGATCGAGTGGCGCTGGCGGGTCCTGCAGACGCCGGGCCAAACCGACCCCCGGGTCCCCTCTCGCGACGACTCGCCGGCGCGCGTGATCGTCGCCTTCCATGGCGACGTGAAGCGCCTGGACTTCGGCGAACGCTTCGCGCTCGCGCTCTACAACGCGCTCACCGGCGAGAAGATGCCGTACGCGATCATCATGTACAGTTGGACGAGCGACGCCCCGGTTGGCACCATCACGCCGAACGACCAAACCGGGAAGATCCAGACGATCGTCGTCGAAAGCGGCGGCGGCATCGGTGAGTGGCGCGAGCTCAGGCGCAACGTGCTCGAGGACTACCGGCTCGCCTTCGGCGAGGAACCGTGGGACATTGTCGCGGTGGGGGTGATGACCGACGCGAGCAACACGCGCGGGAAAGCCAGGGCGCAGTACGGCGATATCAGCTTTCGGCCGGAGGAGTGACGGTCGACGGGGCGGTGACCAAAGACGCGCGGGAGTTTCCATCGTCGGCCCTGAAATGCCGGGGTAAGCCTACTCCGAGTCGGCGCGTTTGTCGCTGTGACCGGGTCGCTGAAATGAATTCTTACAATCGAGTCATCGGGTTCGTCAATCCGGGTTCAACCACCACCGCCGGCCGTGCGTTCTTGTAAGTATGAGACGTATACTGTTGGTGCCGGTGTCGATCCGTAGGGAGGAACGACGCGCCCGCCTTCGCTTGCGATAGGAGGTGCCGATGAAAGCGTTCTTCGAACATGCGGCAAAGCAGCTGCTCGTGCTGCTCGTTTCGGCGTCGGTCGCCTTTGCGCAGACGCAAGCGCCCGCCCCGCGCAAGGCCGCGGCCACGCAGCAGGAGCTCGATCAGATGCTCGCGCCGATCGCGCTCTACCCCGATTCGCTGCTGTCGCAGATCTTCATGGCCTCCACCTATCCGCTCGAGGTGGTGGAGGCGGCGCGCTGGTCGAGGGCGAATCCCGGCCTCAAGGGCGAGGAGGCGGTCAACGCGGTCGAGCAGAGGGATTGGGACGCGAGCGTCAAGTCGCTGGCCGCGTTCCCGCAGGTCCTTGCGATGATGGACCAGCAGCTCGAGTGGACCGCGCGGCTAGGCGACGTTTTCATCGCGCAGGAGCCGCAGGTGATGGAAACGGTGCAGAGCCTGCGGCAGAAGGCGTATGAAGCCGGCAATCTGAGATCGACTGAGCAGGCCTACGTGGTCCAGCAGGGGGACACCTTCGCCATCGAGCCGGCCAGCCCGGAAATCGTCTACGTGCCGTACTACGATCCGCGCGTGGCGTACGGATCGTGGTGGTGGCCGGCCTATCCGCCCGTCTATTGGGCGCCCTGGCCCGGCTATTACGTTTACCCGGGATTCGCTTTCGCCTGGGGCGGCGGCATCAGGGTGGGCGCGGGATTTTTCTTCAGCGCCTGCGACTGGCGGGCGCGCCACGTCACCGTCGTGAATGTCACCAACGTCGTCGTGAATCGCTCGGCTGTAGTCAACCGGCCGGGGCCCGTGAGAACCGGGCAGCCGGTCGTATGGCAGCACGATCCCGGGCACCGCCGGGGCGTGCCGTATCACATCGCGTCGCTGCAGCAGCGCTTCGGCGGCGCTACGGCCGCCGGCCAGCGGCGCGAATTCCGGTGGCAGGATCCGGTCGTCCCGGCGACCCGCAACAGCTCGCTGAATCGGCCGGAGGTGCACGACGCGCACCTTCGCCCGAATCCGCGCAGGCCGGACGACGGGCGCGCAGGCCGCCTTGACGCTCGAAGCGGCTTCTCCGCCAATCCCGCCGTCACGCGAAGCGTCGAACCGCGCCCTGAATTCCGCGCTCCCGTGAGCCGCCCGCCTGCGGCGCCTGTTGCCGCGGCTCCGCAGGCGCGTCCGGGCCCGGGCAACGTTCCTCGCCCGGCGCCGCCGCCCGCCGCCGGTCGCACTCCGCAGCCGCAGGGCTTCACCGGTCGCGGGCAGGCGGGAAACCGCCCCGCGCCGTCCGCACCGAGAGCGCACGGCGAAGGGCACAACCGCTAGATCGCCGGAAATCGTCGCCAGGCGGAGCCGGACGGCACCCGGACGACTCCGGCTTTTCGTGGCCGCTCGATCGAAGTTGCTGGACGTTTCCCTGGGTCCCCAGTCGAACCACGTAGAATGGCCGCAAGAGGCTCTTGCGCCCGCCAAGGCCCCGCTATTTCAACCCAGAGGAGGCAATCCCATGCGTCATTCGGTTCCGCTTGCACTGGTTCTCGCGGCACTCGCGTTCGGCGGCCCCGCCTTCGCGCAGAAGCAGACGGTGAAGATCGTCTACATCGGGCCGCTGACGAGCGGGGTGTCGGCGAACGGCATCGGCGGGCGCAACTCCGCCGACCTCGCGGTGCGGCTGCGCAACGAAAATCCCAGTGCGAAATACCGCTTCGAGCTGGTGAGCCTGGACGACGAGTGCAAGCCCGACACCGCGGTTCGCGCCGCGACCAAGGCGGCCTCGGACAACTCGATTATCGCGGGCGTGACGCACTACTGCTCGGTGACCGCCATTGCGACGGTGGACACCTATCACAAGTTCGGCTTCCCGGTGGTGGTCTGGGGCGCGGTGCTGCCCGACATTACCTACCGCAACAAGTACGCCGAGGTGCATCGCGTCAACGGCACGATGATCAACCAGAACGAGGTCGCAGCGCAGTTCATGACCGGCATGAAATTCAAGCGCTGGGTGATCATTCACGACACCACCGACTACGGCAAGGGGCACGACAAATACTTCACCCAGTATCTGACCAAGTTCGGCGGCGAGGTCGTCGGCCGGTTCGGCGTCACCGCCGACCAGCAGGACTTCACCGCGGAGCTCACCAAGGCCAAGGAGCTCAAGCCCGAGGTGATCTACTTCGGGGGCCTCACGCCCATCGGCGTGCGCATCCGCTCGCAGATGGAGCGGCTTGGCATCAACGCGGTCTTCGAGGGAACTTCCGGCATCAAGTCGGACGCCTACATCGAGGGTCTTGGCAAGCAGTTCGCCGAAGGCTCGCTTTCCTTCATCGAGGGCGCGCCCTGGGAAAAGCTCCCCGGCGGCCTGTACTTCACCGGCAAGTACGCGCAAGCCAAGTACGACCAGGGCCCCGAGGCCTACGGGCCGTTCGCGTTCGCGGCGGCGAACCTCGTCATGGACGCAATCGAGAAGACGGGCCCCGACCGCAAGCGCGTGATCGGCGAGCTGAACAAGACCCGCGACAAGGACTCGATCATCGGCAAGATCACTTTCGACGACCACGGCCAGAACATCGTGCCGCTCATCACCAAGTACGTGGTGCAGGACGGCAAGTGGGTGGTGTGGGAGGACAGCGAGTACGCGACGGGCAAGCGCAAGCTGAAGTAGTGAAAGGCGGACCGCGTGCGCGGCCGCTTTATTTCCGCCGATTCGAAGGGACGCCGCCGGCGCCCTTCAAGCGGCGGGTAAGCCGCTCTTATGGACTTCGGCGTTCTCGGCCAGTACGTCGCCAACGGCCTGATGCTGGGCGTGATCTACGCCATGGTAGCCGTGGGCTTCACGCTCTTCTTCGGCGTGCTCGACGTGATCAAGTTCTCCCACGGCGACGTGCTCATGGTCGGCGCCTTTGCCGGCCTGGCGACTTTCATCGGCGCGCAGGCGATCGGCGTCCAGTCGGCCGTCCTGCAGCTCGCGGCGGTCGCGCTCGTCGCCCTCGCTAGCACAGCGCTCCTCGGCGCGCTGATCGGCAAGTTCCTGGTGCTGCCGCTGCGCTCGGCGCCGCCGTTCAACACGCTGCTCGTTACGCTGATGACGGGCTCGGCATTGCGCGAAGCGGTGCGCCTCTTTTATCCGCAAGGCGCGAACCCGAAGCCTTTTCCGCGCCTGCTGCCGCAGGACTCGCTCGCACTGGGCTCGTTCTCGCTGCGCCTCGACAGCGCGCTCCTGCTCGCGGGCGGCCTCGCCGCGATCGTCGCGGTGCACCTCGTCATCACGCGCACGCGCCTCGGTCTCGCCGTGCGCGCGGTGGCGCAGGACGCCGAGACCGCGCGCGTCATGGGCATCGACTTCGAGCGCGTGGTGCTCGCGACCTTCGCGCTCGGCTCGGCGCTCGCCGCTCTTGCCGGCATCATGAACGGCCTGTACTACAACGAGATCAATTTCGGCATCGGGCTCTGGCTCGGCGTGATCGGCTTCTCCGCGGCCGTGGTCGGGGGCTTGGGCAACATCTACGGCGCCATCCTCGGCGGGTTTCTCTTCGCGGCGCTGCAGACCGTGGGCGCGGTGCTGCTGCCCGCGGTGTTTTCCGATCTGCCCTCGGCCTACAAGGACGTGTTCGCGTTCGCCGCGGTGATCGCGCTGATGGCGTGGCGGCCTACCGGCCTGATCGCCGAGAAGACCGCCGAGCGGGTGTGACGTGCCGAGCCGGCTCCTCGATCCCCGCTCGAGCGTTCCGGCGCTCGCCGGAATCGCCGGAATCGCCGCGTACGGCGCGTTTTTCCTGCATGCCGAGTCGCAGGAAACGGTGCTGGGCCTGGTCGCGCTCGGCGTCGCCGGCATCGCCGTGCTCGCGCGCCTGGGCTGGAGCGCTCGCGTGCGGGAATCGCTCGCCGCGCATCCCGCCGCCTCGCGCGCCGGCACCGCGCTCGCGCTCGCCGCGATCCTCGCGCTCTTCTGCGACCAGCACTTCCCGATGCTGATGCTCGCCTCCGTCCTGCTCTACGCCGTGGCCTGTTTCGGCCTCACGGTGCAGTTCGGCTACGCGGGCGTGGTGAACTTCGCCGGCGCCGCCTTCCTCGGTATCGGCGCGTACACCTCGGCCGTGCTGGGGGCCCATCTGTGGCATCCGCTCGTCGTGCTCGCGGGCGGCGCCATGGCGGCGCTCGTCGGCTCGCTCCTCATCCTGCCGGTGCTGCGCACCCGCGGTCATTACGCCGCGCTCGTCACCGTCGCATTCGGGCTGCTGTTCCGCACTTTCATCGAGGTGAACGACGCGCTCGGCGGACCTCAGGGGCTGCAGATCAAGGGCATGAATCTCTTCGGCTGGGACCTGAACTCGGGGCTCAGGATCGGGGAGACCGAGATCTCGTTCTACGCCAACTACGTCGTTCTCGCGCTCGGGCTCTCCGCGCTCGCGTACGCGGCGGTGCGGCGCCTGGAGCGCTCCTGGATCGGCTTGAATCTCGATGCGGTGCGCCTGGACGAGACCGCGAGCGCGGTGTTCGGCATCGACGTGGCGCGCTGGAAGATCCTCGCTTTCACCTTCGGCAACTTCATCGCGGGACTCGCGGGCGCCGTGTACGGGATGATGACGGGCTTCGTCGCGCCGAACAGCTTCACCTTCGGCGACTCGCTCATTCTCGTCTCGATCCTCATCCTCGGAGGCCTGGGCAACCTCTGGGGCGTGGCGCTCGCCGCGAGCATCGTGGTGGTGCTGCCGGAAAAGCTGCAGGCGCTGCAGGAATACCGCCTGCTGCTGTACGCCCTGCTGGTGATCGGGATCCTCCTCTTCCGGCCCGACGGATTGCTGCCGCGCCGCGCCCGCGAATATCTTCCAGGGTGGAAGCCGCGATGAGCGCGCTGCTCGCCTGCCGCGGCCTGAGCGTGCGCTTCGGGGGGCTGGTTGCGCTCGACGCGCTCGACCTCGAAGTGAAGCAAGGCGGGATCCTCGGCCTGATCGGCCCGAACGGCTCGGGGAAGACGACCTTCTTCAACGTCATCACTGGCGTCTACTCCGCCGCCGCGGGCGAAGCGCGCTTCGGCGGCGCCGACCTCACGCGGCTGAAGCCCCAGCGCATCTACGCCGCGGGCATCACGCGCACCTTCCAGCGCTCGCGCCTCGCGCTGCCGCTCTCGATCTTCGACAACATCATGATCGGCAACCACCGGCTGCTCGACCACGGCCTTGCGTTCAACCTCTTGCGCCGCGCGGCGCTGAAGAAGCAGCTCGAGGAGAACCTGGAGAAAGCGAGGGCGCTCGTCGCCGCCTTCAGCAAGCGCCTCGCCGGGTGCATGTTCGAAGCGGCGGGCGCCTTCAGCATGATCGACAGAAGGAGGATCGAGATCTGCCGCGCGCTCGTCTCCGGGCCGCGCCTCCTCCTCCTCGACGAGCCCTCGGCTGGCATGACGCACGAGGAGACGCGCGAGCTGATGGACGACATCCTGGCGGTGCGCGAGCGGCTGCCGGGACTCACGCTCGTCGTCATCGAGCACGAGATGAACGTGATCGAGCGCATCACCGAGCGCTGCGTGGTGCTGAACTACGGCAGGAAGATCAGCGAAGGCGCCTACGCCGAGGTCGCGGCCGACCCGCAGGTGCAGGAAGCCTACCTGGGGAGGGAATAAAAGTGAGCGAGCTCCTCAGGATCGAGAACGTCTACGCCGGCTACGACCGCGCCGATGTCCTGCTCGACGTGTCGCTCGCGGTCGAGGCGGGCTCCGTCACCTGTATGCTCGGCTCGAACGGCTCGGGCAAAACGACGCTCATCCGCGCGATCCTGGGCCTGACGCCGCCGCGGCGCGGGCGCATCGTCTTCGACGGCGAGGACCTCGCGGGTCGGCCAACGCACGAAATCGTCCGGCGCGGCATCGCCTGCATCCCCGAGGGCCGGCGCGTGTTCCCCAAGCTCACCGTGGCGGAGAACCTGCGCCTGGGGGCCTACGGCGAGAACGACGCGGTGAAAATCGCGCAGCGCTTCGGCCGCGTGTTCGGGATCTTCCCGCGGCTGGAGGAGCGAGCCGGCCAGCTCGCCGGCACGCTCTCGGGCGGCGAGCAGGCGATGCTCTCGATCGGCCGCGGCCTCATGTCCGAGCCCCGGCTGCTTCTCGTCGACGAGCCCTCGCTCGGGCTCGCGCCGCTCCTCGTCAGGGAAAACTTCGCGGTGATCCGGCGCGCGCAGGAGATGGGGATCACGGTGCTCCTGGTCGAGCAGAACGTGCGCCAGACGCTCGCGATCGCGCACTACGGCTATGTGCTCGCGCAGGGCAGGGTGGCGGCGCGGGGCACCGCGGCCGAGCTCGCCGCCAACGCCGAAGTGCATCAGGCGTATTTCGGCTGAATCGGAGGACGAGAGATAGCGTACCTCCGGCTGCGCACGTCTTTCAGCGGACCATGCAGGGACGGTTGCAGATTCAGCCCAGCGCCGCGATCTTGGCGAGGAGATCGTTCTCGTCGATCGGCTTCACCACGTAGTTCGTCGCGCCCTGGCGCAGACCCCATATCCGGTCGGTATCGTGGCTCTTGCTGGTGCACAGAATCACCGGAATGTGCTTGGTCGCCTCGTCGCGCGTGATGAGACGCGTTGCCTGGAAGCCATTCATATCAGGCATGACGACGTCCATCAGGATGAGGTCCGGTTTTTCGGCTTTCGCCTTGTCCATGGCCTCTTTGGCAGTCTCGGCCAATATGCACCGGTAGCCGTGCTTGGCCAGCATCTGGAAGAGAACGTGGCGGGCGGTGGACGAATCATCGGCGATGAGTATCTTCTTTACGGGCATTGCGAGCTTCCTCCTCAATCGCCTTGGGACGGATCCAGGCGCCGGCGCGCCTTTACTTCTTCGCTTCCAACGCCGCCCGCACCGCCTCGATGCGCTTGCGGTTGACGCCCATGTCTCCGCGGCCCACGCGCGAGGCCGAGCGCACCTGGGTCGCGTTCGCCGCCGGGTCGAACCAGAACTCCACATCGTCCACGTACTTCATCAGCCTGGTGGTGAACTGCGCGTACAGGTAGCCGGGTTCGCTTTTCACCACCTTGGCACCGTCCATGCTCTCCACGATGGCCTTGATCTTCGCCAGCGTGGCCGGACCGTCGCCTTTCAGCGCGAGCGGAGCGATGTCCGCGTATTTGCGCTGCGGGTGATCGGGGTAGAGCGCGGCCTGGCTGGTGACGCTGTTTTCGGTCATGGACGGGGGTTTCAATTTGCCGTCGCGCACGCCCAGGTCGGTGGGCGGCGTGCCTTGCAGGAAGCCCAGCTGACCGGCCGCCACGGCCACGACGACCAGCAGCAGGACCACGATGACGAGCCATTTGACGATGAGCATGATTGAATCTCCTATTTGTGAGCTACGCTCCACCATCCCACTATCGTAGCAGTTGTCGCTTCGCGCGTTGTGAAACGCGCGGGGTTATGATCCTATCGAACCGAGAATGAGGAACTGAAATGATCCGCGAGAATCTGCGCAGCGATGGCTGAGCCCTACCACTCGCCGACGCTCGAAGCGCGCCGCGCGCAGATGTTCCCGGTCCTCGCGGACGAGGAGATCGCGCGCCTGCGCCGCTTCGGCGCGCCGCGCCGCTACGCGGACGGCCAGTGCCTGTTCGAGACCGGCAAGACTAGCCCGGGCATGTTCGTCGTGCTCTCGGGGCTGGTGCGCATCACGGGCCGCGACGGGCACGGGCACGATCTCCTCATCGCCGAGCTCTCCGCGGGAGGATTCTCGGGCGAAGTCGGGCAGCTCTCGGGCCGGCGCGCTCTGGCGGACGGCGTCGCGGTCGGCGCGGTCGAGGCGCTGCTCGTCGTCCCCGAGCAGTTGCGCGCGCTGCTGGTCGCCGAAGCCGATCTGGGCGAGGAAGTGATGCGCGCGCTCATCCTGCGCCGCGTCGGCCTGATCGAGATGGGTGCGGGCGGCCCGGTGCTGATCGGCGCGCCTTCGTCCCCGGACATGGCGCGGCTGCGAAGTTTTCTCAGCCGCAACGGCATCCCGCACCTCGTCTTCGATCCGGCGAGCGACCCGGACGCGCAAGGCTTCATCGAGCGCTATGCGCCGCGGCCCGAGGACCTGCCGCTCGTCGCCTGCCCCGACGGATCGGTGCTGCGCAATCCCGGGGAGAACGAGCTCGCGCGCTGCATCGGCATGCTCGACGCCGGTGACGCGGACCGCGTGCACGATGTCGCCGTCGTGGGCGCGGGCCCCGCGGGACTGGCGACCGCGGTCTACGCGGCCTCCGAGGGCCTCTCGGTGCTCGTCATCGACGCGCGCGCCTTCGGCGGGCAGGCGGGCGCGAGCGCGCGCATCGAAAATTATCTCGGCTTCCCGACCGGCATCTCCGGCCAGGCGCTCGCGGGCCGAGCCTATACGCAGGCGCAGAAATTCGGCGCGCGCATGCTGATCCCGGCCGAGGCGGTGCGCCTGGACTGCGGCCGGCCGGAGGAGCGCGACCCGCTCGCGCTCGAGCTCACCGGCGCGCGCAGCGTGCGCAGCCGCACGGTGGTCATCGCCACGGGCGCGCGCTATCGCCGTCCGGACTGCGCCGAGCTGAAAGCCCTGGAAGGGCGCGGCGTCTGGTACTGGGCCTCGCCCATCGAGGCGAAGGCGTGCGCGGGGCAGGAAGTGGCGCTCGTCGGCGGCGGCAACTCCGCGGGACAGGCCGCGGTGTTTCTCGCCGGGCACGCCGCCAAGGTATGGATGCTGGTGCGCGGGCCGGGGCTCGCCGCGAGCATGTCGAGATACCTGATCGACCGCATCGCCGCGATCCCCAGGATCGAGCTGCGCACGCGGACCGAGATCGTCGCGCTCGCCGGCTCGCGCGAGTCCGGCGTCGAATCGGTGCGCTGGCGGCACCGCGACTCCGGGGCCGAGGACACCCGCGCGATCCGCAACGTGTTCCTCTTCCTCGGCGCCGATCCGGCGACCGAGTGGGTGAAGGATTGCGGCGTCGCCTTCGACGACAAGGGCTTCGTCACGACCGGCGGCGGGCGCCTGCCGCTCGAGACCAGCGTGCCCGGCGTGTTCGCGATCGGCGACGTGCGCTCGGGCTCGGTCAAGCGCGTCGGCGGCGCGATCGGCGAGGGCGCCGCGGTGGTCGCGCAGATCCACGCGTTTCTTGCGCGGGAGAATGCCGGAGTGGAGGCTCGAGCCGCGTAGCGAGTTCCCGGCGTGTCCCACCTCTTCGAATCCGCCGCTAGCGGCCGCTCCAAGTGCCGCGGCTGCGCTCAAGGCATCCAGCGCGGAGAGCTGCGCTTCGGCGAGCGCCTTCCCAACCCCTTTGCGGAGGGTGAGATGACCGTCTGGTTCCATCCGCACTGCGCGGCCTACAAGCGGCCGGAGCCGCTGCTTCAGGCCCTCGCGGAAACGCCCGCGAGCGTGCCCGACCGGGAGAGCCTTGAGCGCGCGGCGCGCGCGAGCCTCGCGCACCGCCGCCTCCCGCGGATCGACGGCGCCGAGCGCTCGCCGGGCGCGCAGGCGAAGTGCCGCAGCTGCCGCGAGCCCATCGCGCGCGGGAGCTGGCGCATCCGGCTCGTGTTCTATGAGGAAGGGCGCTTCTCTCCCGGAGGATTCGTGCACCTCGACTGCCGCAAGGCCTACTTCGAGGCGGACGACATCCTGGACCGGGTGCTGCACTTCAGCCGGGACTTGAGCGCCGACGAACGTGGGGAATTGATGCGCGCGTGTGGCGACGAGAAGCGCTAGAACCGCCCGCGCTTGACTCTGGACGCTATTCCCCGACCAAGCGGATGAGCGTGATCTCCGAAGGGATTCCGAACCGCATCGGCGGCCCCCAATAGCCCGTGCCGCGGCTGACGTAGACCCACATGCGGCCGAGGCGATTCAGCCCCGCGATGAACGGCTGCTGCAGGCGCACCAGAAAATTCCACGGCCAGAACTGCCCGCCGTGCGTGTGCCCGGAGAGCTGCAGCTGGTAGCCGGCGGCTTCCGCGAAAGGAGCGGAGCGGGGCTGGTGGGCGAGCAGCACCTTCGGCGCGTGCTCAGGCGCCCCTTTCGCCGCCGCGTGAGGATCGCTCTTGTGCGAGGGATCGTAATAGTGGGCGGACCAGTCCGTGACGCCCGCCACCGTCAACGCCGCTCCGTCGTGATCGAGGACGACGTGCTCGTTCATCAGCACGCGCGCGCCCAGGCGCTCGAGCTCGCGGATCCACGCGTGGACGCCCGAGTAGTACTCGTGGTTGCCGGTGACGAAATAGGTCCCGTGCCGGGACTCGAGCCGCGCGAGCGGCTCGGTGTGGTGCGCGAGGTCCTGCACGCTGCCGTCGACGACATCGCCGGTGATCGCGATCATGTCGGCCTGCAGACGATTGACCCGATCGACGATCGCTTCGACGAAATTGCGCTTGATCGTCTGCCCCACGTGGATGTCGCTGATCTGGGCGATGGTGAAACCCTCAAGCTCCTTTGGAAGACCGGCGAGCGGCACTTCCACGTTTACTACCGGCGCGACCCGGCGCGCCATGAAGAAACCGACCAGCGTGATCGCCGGCGTGAGCGCCATGACTCCGATAGCCGAGATGCGGGTCCAGGACTCGTGGGCCTGCGCGGACAGCGCAAGAGCGGACGCGATCAGGCTCACGTCGCGAGCCAGGGTCAGGACCAGCAGCCACGAGAAAAAGCCCATCGTCAGCCACGGAAGCATCACCGCCCACGGGCCGCGGTCGTCCCGGATCCGGAAACCCTTGGGCAAAAGCCAGAAACACACCGCGAGTACGGCGCCACCCACGAGCTGCGTGAGCGCGCCGAACGGCAGAAGAAGCCGCACGCCGATATAGACGTGCAGGAGAGCGAGCAGCAGAACAACCGGACCTGGGAATCTCACCGGAACAAAGTG
>DASPWT010000121.1:0-5003 GCA_035637655.1 Burkholderiales bacterium
TGAATTCGCCGTTGCCCTCGGCGCCGGGCGCCGCGGCGAAGCCATGCTTGAGAAGCAGCTGCTTTGCCGTCTGCTCGGTGGTGAGGTCCAGCACCGTCTTCATGCGGGAAAGCAGGCCTCGTTCGGAGAATTCGACGGCCCGGTCCAGCATCAAGCGCCGCCCCCACATGACCGTGAGGTAGCTGCAGGCCGAGCCGAAGTTGATGAGGAGGACATTGCGCATGTCGCCCCCCGGGCTCTTGCCGGCCCAGGGCACCACTCGCGTGAGGGCCGTCGGCCCGATATCGAGCGCCGTGACCGTCAGCCCGGCGCCGGAAAGCAGCTCGAGGTAGGCGATGACGTGCTCCCGGGTGGCGGCCGCCACCACGGCCTCCTTCGAGGGATCGTCGGAATCCGCCCGTCGCATGGCCACGAAATCGACCACCATCCCGTCCGTATTTCCGTTAAGGCGTTCCCTGATTTCCCGGGCGATGGCTTGCGCGTCCGACTGTCCTTCGGCGGCGGTGTAGTTGACGCTGAAGACCTTGAGCTGGTCGTGCGGCATGCACGCGACCACGTCCTTGCCGCTGAAAGGATGCTCCGCCCAGACGCGCTCCACCGCCTGTTTCAGCCGGCGAGGCTGAGCGAGCATTTCGTCCCGGGTGCATCCGATGTCCACGGAGGCGGCGGCGCGGAAGGCGAGACCCGAGGCGGTCTCGCGCATCTGCGCCACGTTCAGCCGCTCGCCGCCGAGATGCAATCCGACGCGATGGTTTCGGCCGAGCGGCAGCCTGGACAGGAGGGGGCCGAACATCTGCCGGAGCGCCTTCCTCATGCGACCCCCTCGAGGGTGGACTCGACCACCCGGCCCCGCCCCCCGGCTTTGGCGGCATACAAGGACTTGTCTGCAAGCAGATATGCCTCCCTCAGCGGGATTGGAGCTTCGGGCGGCACGCGCGCCATCCCGATGCTGACGCTCGGCATCGCCGGCAGATCGGAGCAGCCTTCTTCGCGTTCCCCGAACCTTTTGAGCGCGCGTTCGAGGCGCGGCTTCGCCGCTTCCTCCTTCATGATCAGGACGAACTCGTCGCCGCCGATTCGAACCACGTATTCGTCGGCATCCAGCGCCTGCATGAGCGCTTTGACCAGCCGCTGCAGCACGCGGTCCCCGCAGGCGTGGCCGTAGGTGTCGTTAAGCTCCTTGAACCTGTCCACATCCAGGACGCCCAGGGCACAGGCTTGACCGCGGGCGGCGTGGCGCGCGACGATTTCGCCGAAATGCTCCTCGAGAAAACGGCGGTTCCACGCGCCCGTGAGCGGGTCCTGGAGGGAGGCCTTGGCGAGCTTTTCGTTGGCGGCCGTCAGCTTGAACCTTGCCTCCAGGTGCTCCTTGCGCACGACGATCGCGAACGCGACCAGCGCGAGCGAGATCACCGCCGCGCTGAGCATCAGGAACTGCAGCGTCCAGAGGGCTTCGTGGGCGAAGCGTCCGGCCACGCTCAGGGTCGAGCCGGTGAAAATGAGATAGATGACGCCGACAGCGAAGAGCGCCTCGCGCAGGCCCCAGGGAACCAGCGGAATGACCATGAACAGCAGGACGACGGTGCTGAACAGGGTCGCGGTGAAAACGCCGTAGCGATGGGCGAGAAGCACGAAGGCGAGCCCGCTCACCGCGAGCAGCATCATGCCGAGAAGGTAGAGGACCTTGATGTCGGTGATCGCTCTGGCGGAAACCGCGACGTGCAGGGCGAGCAGCGCCAGCACGCCGAAGGTGTACGGGTACGCCGTGCCCAGGCCCAGGGCGTGGTAGAGCAGCGCGAGCCCCGCCATCAGCACCATCGTCAGTATGCCGAGGACGAAAATGCCCTGCCGCGCTTCCCGGCACATCACGGCGCTCGCATAGCGCGTCAGCTCGTTTGCGCCGAAATCGGTGGAGGACCACATGGTGCGCAGAGATTTCATTGGTAAACGACGACCAGTTGCGGCCGGTGACCGCCGCCAACAGAGTTGTTCTCTCTGGTAACTAACTTCATACTGTACCTCGGATCGGTGGGGTTGCTCTTCACGAGGAATCCATCGAAATGTGACGATGCCTATGACAACAGCATGGACCGTGCCAGGGTCGAAATGCCCCTCCGCCCGGGGAGCGCAGGGTTGGCCTGATCCTTACCTTTGTGATGAATTTTCGATAAAATTCAAGGACTTTTTCGAGGCAGGGAATAGCGCTGATCGTCCAAAAATTCGGCGGGACTTCGGTGGGTACGACCGAGCGCATCAAGAGCGTCGCCGGTAGGATTGCCGCATTCAAAGTCGCCGGACATCAGCACGTTGTCGTAGTTTCAGCGATGAGTGGAGAAACCAACAGGCTGGTGGCTCTAGCCAAGGAAATCCAGCCTGACCCCGATCCGCGCGGATTTGACGTGGTATCGGCGAGGCCTAGGGCGTGGTAGAGCAGCGCGAGTCCCGCCATCAGCACCATCGTCAGTATGCCCAGGACGAAAATGCCCTGCCGCGCTTCCCGGCACATCACGGCGCTCGCATAGCGCGTCAGCTCGCTTGCGCCGAAATCGGTGGAGGACCACATGGCGCGCAGGGATTTCATTGGTAGACGACGACCAGTTGCGGCGCATACTTGCCGCCAGCGGAGTTGTTCTCCTTGGTAAGGAACTCTAAACTGTACGTTATATCGCCGGGGTAGCGGCTCTTCACGAGGATTCCATTGTTCACGATAACGCCATCGACCCACCCTTGAGCGAGCGCCGTCAAGTTCCAGGTCACCCAGCCGCCATTGAAGCTGCCTGGCAGCGGGGAGACGCCGCTGCTTTCCACGCGACCGGTGGCGTACGTGGTGGCGGTGTCATAGGTACCGCCCCAAGAAGGCGTCCATTGGCAACAGTAGTCGCGAGATGCCCAGGTGGCGCCATAGATGTTTCCCGATGATTGAGATGTGCCTTCCACGAACGACTGGGTCAGTGCGTAGGCGTCAAGGCTTTTTGTGGAATTGGCGCCGGCCTGACCCACAAGTTTGTTCATTAAAAGGCGCAGCGTGGCGCTGGTGACGGTCTTGCCCGGCGAGATGCCGGATAGGTCGAACTTCAGAATCATGCGTTGCTCCAGATTGGGACTGGTCCCAACCTCACCGACATACATGGTCGTGTCTTTGCCGTAATTACCAAGGATGGTGCCGGCGGTGATGTAGGTGTCGGCCTGTGCGGGGAGCGTGACCGTGCCCGGGGTCGGGGCCGTGTCCGAGGCCGACGGCGGGGCGGCGTAGCCGCAGGGGATTAGAGTGTTCAAGGTCAGTTTGGGGCGCGCGGACTCCCCCAGGGTGTCCTTGGCGGTACTGTTGCTGCTCACGTAATCGGTGTTCCCGATGTTATATCCAGTGGCGGAAGAGCCGACGAGCCAGATGCCGTTATTCGGGTAAACACCGCTCAGCCACGCGGCCGCCGCGTTGGTGAGGTCCCAGTGATACCAGCCGACCGCAGGCGGATCGGGATACGGCGTGCTCGCCACCGGCGTCGACGCGTAACCCACGCCGGGAGAGGGCCATTTATTTTGTGGATTCGTCCCATTGTAGTCGTAGTAAAGCCACGTAGCGCCACCCGAAGGAGATCCTCCGGTCCCCGTGCCCGCCACCCAGTTCTGGGTGATCAGTTGGGCGTTTACTGATCCGCTGCTCCCCGCCGAACCGGGGCTGCTCATATACAGCGAGAGCTTGGCGCCCGGCTGCAGCTTGGCGGGGGTAGCAGGCGGGTCGAGCGGGTCGACGCCGTACCACGGAATCGCGCGGCTTCCCAGCGGAAAACCCCCGGGCGCGCCCTGGCGAAGATCGAACTTCAGCAACGGCTGCAAGTTGGAAGGGGTGGTAGAAAGCTTCATGATCAGCGCGCCGCCGAAGTTGCGGTCGGTACTGCCGCTGTCGACATAGGTGTCGTATCCGGCCGGCTGAAGGGAATCACCGGGCCGTACGACGGTGGTCGCGCTGGGAGACTTGTAGACGTAGACGTTGTTGCGAGTCAAGGTCACCGAGGCGCCGTTGTAGCTGCCGGTGGAAGTGAGGCTTATCGGCGGGGGCGGGTTGCCGTTGAGCTTAAAGTTGTCCGCGTAGGCCGAATACGTGGCGCCGCCAAAATTGTTCGTCACCGGACCACTACTCGAAGTGGGGTAGTCGAAGCTGTCGCAGCCCAAGCCCTGAATCACGAAATTGACCGCCTGCAATCCGGCCTCGGCGGCGTAGCGGGCGCGGTCCAGGTCGGAGCGGTCGGAGATCATGCGCGCGTTGACGCCGTTGTCGCGATTGAGCAGGAAGGCGATGGCCGCGATCAGGCTCATGGCGAGGATCACCGGCAGCAGCGTGAAGCCCGCCGCCCTCACAGGGCGCAGCGCAGCGCTCATAGCGCACCTCCGCCCAGCCGCACGCTCGTCGTGAGCGTCACCGTCGTCGGAGCCCCAGGAATCTGCAGCGTCAGGCTGAGGGTCGCCACCGGGTCGTCCACCGGCCCCGCGCCCGCCGGCAGCTGCGCGGAGAACGCGGTGACGTTGTTTGCGATTACGGCGCCTGCGGCGCAGCCGGGGTCGGTGACCAAGTTCGTCTCGACCAGCTTGCCGCCGTTGAGGCAATACAGGGGGGCCATGGTGGCGGGCGGAACAGGGACCGAAAACCAGTCGCCGGTGGTGCCGGGTGACGGCGTGGTAAGCAGCTTGGGCGCGGTGCCGCGCGCCTTCGCCGCCATTCTGTCCAGCGCGAACCGCCCCTGGTAGACGAGCTCGTTCGCCTGCCGGCCCGAAGCCTGCGCATTGAGTCCGAGCGCGATCACGGAGTTCAGAGCCGCGAGGACGAAAGCGGCGAGCGTCACGGCGATCAGCAGCTCGATCAAGGTCAGCCCGCGCTGTGAACGGTGGTTCGCCATCTCACCACCACTTGCCCACGAGGGTATTGAGCGCGTTCGTGGGGCCATCGGCCTCGTAATACACGCTCACGAACACCAGTCCGGTATCGCTGGTGCTCGGGGCATTGGTGG
>DASPWT010000122.1:0-32974 GCA_035637655.1 Burkholderiales bacterium
GGCGGAAGTCCGGTCCGAGAGCGGCCAACGGCTGGCGACGGTTGCCGTAGTCGGCTTGGGTTACGTCGGGCTTCCGCTCGCGGTCGAGTTCGGCAAGCGCCGTCCGACAGTCGGGTTCGACTTGTCGCGCAAGAAAATAGAGAATCTCCAGCGTCGGACGGACACGACGGGCGAGGTTTCGGCCGCCGAGCTGGAGAAGGCGCGGTTCCTGCGCGTTACGCCGGATCCGGTCGGGCTCGAGCATGCAGAGTTTGTCATCGTGGCTGTTCCTACCCCGATCAACGCTGCGCGACAACCCGACCTTGCGCCCCTCGAATCGGCCAGTGTCACGGTCGGCCGGCATCTGAGACCGGGCGCGACGGTCATCTACGAGTCGACCGTCTATCCGGGGGCGACCGAAGAGGTTTGCGTCCCGATACTCGAGAAGCAATCCGGCATGAGATGGCGCCAGGATTTCCACGTCGGGTATTCCCCCGAACGCATCAATCCCGGCGACCGGGAGCACAGCCTTGCCAATATCGTCAAGGTCGTGTCCGGAGACGACCCGGAAACGCTCGAAAAGCTTGCTGACCTGTACGAGTCGGTGGTGAACGCCGGCGTTCATCGGGTTTCTTCGATTCGCGTGGCCGAAGCCGCCAAGGTAATCGAGAACACGCAGCGCGACCTCAACATCGCCTTCGTCAACGAACTCGCCATCATTTTCGACAAGCTCGGCCTCGATACCGTGGAAGTCCTGAACGCGGCTGGCACCAAATGGAATTTCCAGCACTTCCGTCCGGGTCTGGTCGGCGGCCACTGCATAGGTGTCGATCCCTATTACCTGACGCACAAGGCGGAACTGGTCGGCTACCACCCGGAAGTGATCCTCGCGGGCCGCCGCATCAACGACGGCATGGGTGCGCATATCGCGCGCAAGACGGTGCAACAGATGATCCTTGCGGGCCGCAACATCAAGGGCGCGCGGGTCAACGTCCTCGGTGTCACGTTCAAGGAGAATTGTCCCGACGTCCGCAACTCGAAGGTGATCGACGTCATTCACGAATTGCGCGGGTTCGGCGTTGAAACCTTCGTGCACGACCCGGCCGCCGACGCCGTCGAAGTTCTGCACGAGTACGATCTCCGGCTGCGGTCGTGGGAAGATCTGCCGGCGGGTGACGCCCTGATTCTCGCGGTCTCCCACCGCCAGTTTCTGAATCTGCCGGCGTCAACCTATATGGAGAAGGTCGTGCGCCGCGGCTGCATCATCGACGTCAAGTCGGTGCTCGATCCGGCGCCGTTCCGCAAGGAAGGCCTGCGCGTGTGGCGGCTATAGCGCGCCGCCTTCGAGGACGGCGCCCCAACGTCCGACCCTGAGGCCGACATGTGCGGAATTGCCGGATGGATCGCGGGGCCGGAGAATCCGCTCGCTGAAGACACGCTCGAGGCGATGCTGCATGCGATCGCGCATCGCGGGCCCGACGATCAGGGTGCTGCACGCTTCCTCTGCGCCAGCACCGGCCACGATGTGTTCTTGGGGCACCGGCGGCTTGCCATCATCGATCCGGCAGGCGCTCGCCAGCCGATGTGCGATTCCGAGGCGGGCCTTGCGCTGACCTTCAATGGAGAAATCTACAACTTTCGCCAGCTGCGAGCGGAGCTCAGAGGGCTAGGTTACCGCTTCTCGCGCGATTCCGACACCGAAGTGCTGCTGCGCGCTTATCAGCACTGGGGGCGGGAGGTCGTCCATCGCCTGCGCGGCATGTTCGCTTTCGCGATCTGGGACGCGCGCAACGAGCGCCTGTTCCTGGCGCGGGATCGCTTCGGCGAGAAACCGCTGTTTCTTTTCGAGAACGGCAGCGGGCTGTACTTCGCCTCGGAGATCAAGGCGCTGCTGCGGGTTCCTGGTATCAGGGTCGGCGTGAACTTGGAGGCCATCTGGGACTATCTCGCCTATCGCTATGTTCCGGGCCCCAAGACTCTGTTTACCGGCATCCGTAAATTGACACCCGGGACCACTGCGACGTGGGAACGCGGCAGGCTCGTGGAGGAACGCTACTGGTCAGCTCCGGACCGCAGCCCTTGCGGCCTGCAACAGCCCCGGCGCGATGCCGTTGCGGCGTTCCTGTCCCGGCTCGACGAAGCCGTCAAGCTGCAAATGGTGAGCGACGTGCCGTTCGGCGCGTTCCTCTCCGGCGGGCTCGACTCCTCGACCATCGTTGCCCTGATGAGCCGTCACAATACGATGGTCAAGACTTTCTCGGTGGGCTTCGACGTGGAAAGCTACAGTGAGCTCGCCTACGCCGCAGAAGTCGCGCGGCACTTCGGAACCCAGCACCACGAAGTCGTGGTTGCGTATCGCGACGTCATCGAGCGGCTCCCGCAGCTGGTCGCTTATCGGGACGCGCCCGTGTCCGAGCCGGCGGACGTCCCGATCTATCTGCTGGCGCGTGAAGCCGCCCGCAGCGTCAAGATGGTGCTGACCGGGGAGGGGAGCGACGAGCTCCTGGGTGGCTATCCCAAATACATCGCAGAGCGTTTTGCGCAGGGCTATCAATTGCTGCCAGGGTATGTTCGGCATCGTCTCATAGAGCCGCTCACCTACGCCCTTCCCTACGGTTTCCGGCGGATCAAAACGGCAGTCACCAACCTCAACATCGAGGATTGGCGTGAGCGCTACGTGCGCTGGTTCGGCGCCCTCAATCGCAGCGAACGTGACCGGTTCTCGGCCTTGCGGTTGAACGGCACATCGTTCACCGACGCGCCGCCGTTCGATGCGGATTCGCGCAGCAGCGCGCTCAGGCGCATCCTTTATTTCGACCAGACGAGCTGGCTGCCGGACAACCTGCTCGAGCGCGGGGACCGCATGACCATGGCAGCGTCGATCGAGGCGCGCGTCCCGTTCCTCGATCACGAGCTCGCTGCGTTCGTTTCATCCCTGCCCGACCGCTACCGGATACGGGGCTTGCGCAGCAAGTGGATACTGCGGGAGGCGGGCAAGCAACTGCTCCCGGAACGCATCCTGACTCGGCCGAAGTTGGGCTTCCGCGTCCCGATCAACGAGTGGTTTCGCGGCGAGATGCGAGACTTCCTGCTGGATCACCTGCAGAGCAGCTCGTCGATGACCCGGGCGTATTGCGATGCGCGAGTCCTCGACAAAGTGCTTGCCGATCACCTGAACGGCAGGCAGAACCACGAGAAGCTGTTGTGGTCGCTCCTCAATCTGGAAATCTGGCACCGACAATATGCCCGCGCGTGATTTCGCAGAGCCCGAGCCAAGGCTCAAATCCGGTTCCGCAACCGTGCGGATGAAGGAGTGGCTCCTCTGGCGCCTCAACAGAGTGCAGTGTATGACGCGCACGGAAGTCCGCCATCGCTTGCTGAGGGCGGTGGAGATTCGGGCAGAGCGTTGGGGATTCCTGGGCTCCGATGTCGTCCCGCCGCCCGATCTCACGCACGCGACGCGTCCATGGATTCACGCCAAGGCGAGGGTGGATGCGGCGCCGTACCTCGCCGCGGCCGACAGGATTGCCGCGGGCAAGTTTGACGTGTTTGCTCTACGGGGCGTCGAGCTTGGCTCGCCGCCGCGCTGGAACCGCGATCCCAAGACCGGCGTCGAAGCGCCGCTCAGTTTCGGCATGCTGCTCGACTATCGCGATTCCCGCCGCGTGGGGGACGTCAAGTATCTGTGGGAGCTCAACCGGCATCTCCATATCGTGACGCTGGCGCAGGCCTATGCGCTGGGCCGCGATGTGCGGTATTTCGACGTGATCCGGCGGCATCTGGAGAGCTGGTTTGTCTCCTGTCCCTACCGGATGGGGCCCAACTGGTCGAGCGCGCTCGAGGCGGCGATCAGGCTGATCAACTGGTCGGTGGCATGGCAGCTCCTAGGCGGCATATCCTCGCAGCTGTTCGAAGACGCCGAAGGTGCGCGCCTGCGACAACGCTGGCTGGTATCGATCTATCAGCATGCGCAGTTCGTCCAAGGGAACTTCTCGCTTTATTCCTCGGCGAACAATCACCTCATCGGCGAGGCCGCAGGGTTATTTGTCGCAGCCCTGACTTGGCCGTGTTGGCCGCGCGCACGCGTATGGCTCGCGGAGGCCAAGGCGATCCTCGAACGGGAAATCCTGCTGCAGAACGCCTCCGACGGCGTCAACCGCGAACAGGCGGTGTCGTACCAGCAATTCGAGCTTGATCTGCTTCTGCTTCCGCTCCTCGCCGGCAGGGCGAGCGGGCAGAAATTTTCTGCGGCATTCGAATCGCGCATCGAGGTGATGATGGAATATCTCGCCTCGATCATGGATGCGGGCGGCAACATCCCCATGTTTGGCGATTCCGACGATGCTCTGGTCGCGAAGCTGGCGCAGGGCGGCGAGTGTCGCCGTTACCGGTCGCTGCTCGCCACCGCCGCGATCCTATTTCGGCGCGGCGATTTCAAGGCGAAAGCGCGCGGACTGGATGACAAGACGCGCTGGCTTTTCGGCGAGGGCGCGGACACAGCGTACGAGGGGCTCGATCTCAGCGGGACGCAGCTTCCGATCAGGCGAGCGTTTTCCGAAGGCGGTTATTACATCCTCGGCTGTGATTTCGAAACCGGGAACGAGATCCGGCTGGTTGCCGACGCGGGTCCCGTCGGTTATCAAACGATCGCGGCCCACGGCCATGCCGACGCCTTGGCCTTCACGCTGTCTGTGGGCGGGAAGGAGTTCCTTATCGACCCGGGGACCTACGCCTTTCACACACAAGGCCCTTGGCGCCGCTACTTTCGCGGCACCGCCGCCCACAACACGCTGAGGATTGATGGCATGGATCAGTCGCAGCCCGGCGGAAGCTTCATGTGGCTGAGAAAGGCCGATGCCCGATGCACGCTGTGGCGATCCTCCGATGATCGCGACGTCTTCGAGGGCAGGCACGACGGTTACGCGCATTTGCCCGATCCGGTCGAGCATCGGCGAAGAATCAGTCTCGACAAGCGGGCGCGGCAGGTTATCATCGAGGACACCGCGCTCATGTCCGGAACGCACGAGATCGAATTGTTTTTCCATTGCAGCGAGCAGTGCCGGGTCGAGACGGCTCCGGGCCGCTGTCTGATAAGCCGGGACGGAAGGATGCTGATCCTGCGGCTCCCGGAGGCGCCGGGAGCAACCACGCGGGTCCATTGCGGCAAGCTCGCTCCGATCTCGGGGTGGGTATCGAGAAGCTTCGACGAGAAACAACCGGCCCCAACCATTGTATGGCGCGCCCGGCTCGCGGGCGATGTTGTTCTACGCAGCGAGATCAGCTGCTGTGGTCCCACGAGCCCGCGCTCCGCGCAGCTTGATAAGACCGCCGCACTGCTGCGCATGGGCTTTTTCTAAGATCGACGTCATGTGCGGTTTCGTTCTCGCCTATTCCCAGACGGGCGATCGCCTGCCCGATCAGACCCTGCTCGGCCGGATGGATATCGTCCTCCGCCACCGGGGGCCGGACGAGCACGGGCAGCATCGCTCCGACCGCGCCGCCATGGGGCACCGTCGCCTCGCTATTATCGACATCACCGGCGGTCAGCAGCCGATGTGCACCCCGGACGGGCAGGTCTGGATTGTGTTCAACGGCGAAATCTACAACTTCCGGTCGATTCGGGACGAGCTCGCCGCCGCAGGACATGCTTTGAACGCGAGCTCCGACACCGAGGTTCTCCTTCATGCCTACCTGATCTGGGGCGAAGAGTGTCTCCGCAGGCTTAACGGGATGTTTGCCTTTGCGATTTACGACGGGCGCACCCAAACGCTGTTCGCTGCCCGCGACCGTTTCGGCGAGAAACCGCTGTACGTGCTGGAACGCGACGGCACGCTCTACCTCGCCTCCGAATTGAAAGCTCTTGTCGAGGCGGGATTGGTCGAGAAGCGTCTCGATCCCGTTGCGTTGTACAACTATTTCACCAATTCGTACGTGATGGGTCCCCGCACCATTTTCCGCAGCGTGCGCCGGCTGCAACCGGGCCATTGGCTGACGGCCGATGGTGCCCGCGTGCACGAACGGCGCTACTGGGCCCCGCCGGATCCGACCGAAGAGCGCGGGGACGGGAATGCCGTCATCGAAGAGGCTGTTGCAATCCTCAAGGATTCGGTGCGGCTCCGGCTCGTATCCGACGTGCCGGTCGGATTCTTTTTATCGGGCGGCGCGGACTCTTCCGCGGTCGTAGCGCTGGCAAGCGAGGTCAGCGGCCAGCGGCTCGAAACCTTCTCCGTCGGCTTCAAAGAAGAGCGCTACGACGAGCGCGAACACGCACGTTACGTGGCGAACAGGTTCGGCACGCGTCACCACGAGTTTCTGCTCGAGCCGGGCGGCATGGAGATCATCGAGCAAATCGCGTGGCACGCGGATGAACCGTTTGCGGATCCCTCGGCACTGCCGACTTGGTACCTGTCGCAGCTGACGCGCCGGTACGTCAAGGTGGCCCTGTCGGGCGACGGCGGCGACGAGATGTTCGCCGGTTATGACTCCTATCGCGGCCACCTATTGAGCGAGCGGCTGCGCAAGCTTCCCGGTTTCGTCCGCTCCGCCGTCGCGGCCGCGGTCCGGTCAATGCCCGCGTCCGACACCGGCAGGCGCGTCGCCTGTCTCCGTCTCGCGTGCAACATCGAAGATGCCGAGCTGGAGGCGGGTGACCGTTTCGTCGCCAAGCAGCAGGTCGCATTCCGCCGAAAACTTCTCGCCGGCATCTCACCCTACCTTGCGCCGCACGCCTCCATCGCGAACGATCGCGCGTTGTTTGCGCCCCTGTTCGACGACGCGCGTTCGCCCCTCGCCGGCATGACGCTCTGGCAGCAGACCGTCAGTCTCGTCGACGACATGCTGGTCAAGGTGGATCGAATGAGCATGGCGCACGGCCTTGAGGTACGGGCGCCATTTCTTGACCATCGCCTTGCCGAGCTAATGAACTGCGTGAGGTTCGACACCAAACTGCCCCGGGGCCGACAGAAATATTTGCTGCGCAAGGCCATGGAGCGCTACTTTCCCCCGGAATTCATCTGGCGCAGGAAGCAGGGATTCTCTGTTCCGCTCAGCTACTGGTTCAAGGACAGTCTGGGCGACTTTATTCGCCAGAAGCTGCTGGCGCCCCGCGCAATGGCGGGTCAAGTGTTCAAGCGCGAAGCGCTCGAGCGCATCATCGGGGAGCACGCGCGCCTGACCCGCGACTGGAGCTCCGCGCTTTGGACGCTTCTCATGTTTGAGACTTGGTGTGACCGCTACCAAGTCGGCCCCGACGCCCTGTCGACATGAGTGCAATCCGCCCCAAGGTCTTGATGGTCGGGCCGTGGCCGCCGGCCCTGGGCGGCGTGGCCACTTTCATGAACAACGTGGTCAGATCGCCGCTCAGGGAAAAATACGACTTCGTTCCCTTCACCACCGCGCGTCCCGGGAAGCGCAATGTGAGCGGCGACAATTACGGCTATGTCGCCATTCTCCGCGGCGGTTTGAAGCGCGTCGTTCAAGGTATTCTCGTCACGCTCTGGCATTTTGTCGCTTATCCCTGGGTCGTCCTCCTGCGTCGACCGAAAGTTATCCAGATCCAGGCCAGCGACTTCCATGCGTTCTGGGAAGCGTCCCTCTATGTGCTGATGGGGACGATTTTCCGCTGCCCCATCGTGCTTCGAATCGGCGGCTCGTTCAATCGGTTTTGGGAATCCTCAGGTGCCACGGCGCGCGCCGCGATTCAATGGACATTGCGACAACCCTCGCTGCTAATCGTGCAGTCGGAGTATTGGAAGAACTACGTAACCGGCCTCGGACACACCGCTCCCACGGTCATCCTGAACAATTTCGTGCCCGATACTCTGGCGGAGAAACGGCCTTCCTCGGCGCCCGCGGTACCGCGCTACCTCCTTTTCTGCGGCGAAGCACCGGAGCTGAAGGGCGCGTATGTGCTGTTGGATGCGGTTCGGAAGCTGGTTGAGCGCGGCGTCGGGGTCGAAGTCACCTTGATGGCGGTGACCATTCCGCTGCGCCAAAAAATCACGAATGCCGGGCTTGACGAGCACGTCAGGATGCTCGACTTCCTCTCCCACGACGAGGCGCTGGCGACGCTTCGCCGCTCCGATGTTTTCCTCCAGATTTCCAGCAGCGAGGGGTTTCCGAACATGCTCCTCGAGGCCATGGCGCTCGGTTGTGCTGCAATCGTGACGCCGGTAGGTGCAGTGCCGGAGATCGTGGGTCCTGACGGCGAATGCGCCTTCATCGTTCCCGCGGGTGACGCTTCCCAGCTGGCCGACCGCATGGTCCGCCTTGCTGCCGATCGCGGCTTGCTTGCCCGCATGGCCGCCGCCGCACAGACGCGAGTCCTCGAGCGCTACACCGAGCGAACGGCGATTCAGGTGCTGGACCGTGCCTACCAGTTTGCCATGCACGAGCACGGCTAGAATTCGCGATATCCCGCCTGCACGTGCTTTCGCTTCAAGCCAGTCGTCTTGGTCTCCTGAACAATTCCTTGAACAGAAGCCAGAAGAAGTACATATCGTCGATGAAGTAGCGCTTGAACATCCGTCCCGGCTCCTGCAGGAACCGGTAGAACCACTCCAGGCCGCGCTTTTGCATCCACATCGGCGCGCGCTTTACTCTGCCGACCGCTACATCGAAGGCTCCCCCCACTCCCATCGCGAATGGGACTTTCATCTCGGCTTGGTAGCGGCTGAGAAACTCCTCCTTTTTCGGCGAACTGATGGCGACGAACAGCAGGTGCGGCCGGCTGTCGGCGATCGCCTTGACGACCCCGGCCTCCTCCTCCGGATTCCAGTATCCGTTACGATATCCGGCGACCCGCAATCGAGGGAATTTCCTCGAGTAGAGATCCTTCACGGCCCGCACCACTTCCTCGCGGGCACCGAGAAAGAATACGTTCCACCCCTTCTCGACGGAACGCCGGACGAGGGCCTCGAACAGGTCCACCCCTGCCACCCGTTCTTTCAGGGATTTTCCGAGCAGGCGCGACGCCCACACCACGGGCATGCCATCGACGTTCACCAATGCACACTCGTTGATGATCCTGCGCAACCCGGGATCCCTGTTTGCCCTGACGACCTTGTCCACATTGATGACCACGTGCTGGTGAGACCGGCCGGACTGGACGAAGCTCTCGATTTTCTGCAGGGTCTCCTCCATCGACAGGTTGTCGATAAAGCAACCCATGAATTCGATGCGGTCGTTCATGCCAGATCCCGCGCCAGAATCGCCACGATACGCTCGGAGGCCTTGCCGTCCCACAGATCAGGCCGCTGTCCTGGCTTGCCGCGGCCATCCAATATCTTGAAAACCTCGCTCCTCACTTTGTCCGGGTCGGTGCCGGCAACCACGTTGGTGCCTTGCTCAACGGTGATCGGCCGCTCGGTATTCTCGCGCACCGTAATGCACGGTACACCCAGGGTCGTCGTCTCCTCCTGGAGTCCGCCGCTGTCGGTCAGCACGAACTTCGCGTCCTTCCAGAGGTTGAGGAAATCCATGTAAGGCAGCGGGCTGGTCAACACGACGCGGTCCCCGAGCGGGATACCGAATTTGCACAGATTGCGGCGCGTCCTAGGATGCAGCGGGAACACCAGCGGAATCCTTTGTGCCACATTCCGCAGCATCGTTCCGATTCGCTCCAAGGAATCGCGCGCGTCCACATTGGACGGACGGTGCAAGGTGACCACGCCGTATGCACCGAGCCGTTCCTTCAGTCTCGAGGACTCGAAAACCAATGTGTCGGCGACGGCAAGTTTGTCACGCTGGTACAGCAGATTGTCAACCATCACATGACCGACATGATGAATACGAGCCGCCGGCTTCCCTTCGTTCAGGAGATTCTGCACTCCGCTTGGCTCCGTGACGAAGAGAAAATCGGAGATCGCGTCCGTTACGATTCGATTGACTTCCTCCGGCATGGACATATCACCACTGCGCAGGCCGGCCTCGACGTGGGCGACGGGTATGCAGAGTTTCTTGGCGACGATCGAGCAGGCCAAGGTCGAGTTGACATCCCCGACTACAAGAACGCAGTCCGGACGCCGCGTCTGGCAGAATTCCTCGAAGCCGACCATGATCTTGGCGGTCTGCTGCGCGTGCGAGCCGCTGCCGGCGGCCAGGGATACGTCGGGCGGCGGAATATTGAGTTCGTCGAAGAACACCTCGTTCAATTCGTGGTCGTAATGCTGGCCTGTATGGACGATTTTGAAGCCCAAGTTCGCTCCGTTCGCGCGCAGCGCGCGGGCGAGTGGGGCGATTTTCATGAAATTAGGGCGCGCGCCGGCGACCAGAGACAGCGTCTTCATCGGACTTCATCCAAGCAGCGTCCCAACATTCCCGATTCGACACACTGTACAGGTCGGCGATTTGACCTCCAGTCTCGGACAAGCAGCCGTGAGCTGATCCAATCGGACTACATTCCACTTTGTGATCGCAGCATGACCGTCAATGACCCCCTCCTATGCTCATAGTGAGGTGCGTTCGGATAGCAGGAAATAATAGACTCGGGTCCGCATCATGCTGTTCAACAGCCTCGTCTTTCTCGTCTTCGCGCCTCTCTTCTTCGCCGTCTATTTCGTCCTGAACGGACGGGCGCGAACGATTTTCGTCCTGTTGAGCAGCTACTTCTTCTACGGGTGGTGGGATTGGCGCTTCCTCGGTTTGCTCATTCTTTCCACCGTCATTGATTACTACCTGGGAATCGGCATTGAGAATGCCGTTGTCGATCACCCCCTGCGGAAGAGATTGCTGATCCTGAGCATGGTCAGCAATCTGGGGATCCTCTGCTTCTTCAAATATCTGAACTTCTTCATAGATTCGGCATACCAGATTCTGGGTGCGTTTGGCTACACGGACACCGGACCAATATTAAGGGTCGTTTTGCCGATCGGTATTTCGTTTTATACGTTTCAGTCCATGAGCTACATCATCGATCTTTATCGAGGCAAGCTCCGTGCCGAGCGGGACTTCATTCGCTACGCCGCATTTGTTGCCCTATTTCCTCAGCTTGTTGCCGGACCCATCCAGCGCGCCAGCGACATGTTGCCGCAGCTGCTCCACGACCATCGCGTTGATTGGAACCGCATTGCCCGTGGATTGGAACTGGTGCTGTGGGGATTTTTCTTGAAGCTCTGTCTGGCGGACACCGCGGCAACGGTCGTGGACCTGCGCTTCGAGGCGCCTGACCGTTACGGGGCCCTGGCGCACATCATAGGGGTGCTGTGCTTCGCGCTGCAGATATACGGTGACTTCGCGGGGTATTCGCTTATCGCCATCGGTCTCGGGAAGGCGATGGGTTTCGATTTCGGCATCAACTTCAACCGGCCGTACTTTGCTCGCAGTTTCTCGGATTTTTGGGCCCGTTGGCATATCTCGCTTTCCACCTGGCTGCGCGATTACCTGTACATCTCGCTCGGGGGCAACCGGCGCGGAAGATTGGTCACCATCCGCAACCTGGTCATCACAATGTTCCTCGGAGGCCTATGGCACGGCGCTGCTTACAAATTCATCGTCTGGGGTCTGCTGCACGGCACCTATCTGGTGTTGCAGCGGCTACTTGGACCGATATGGAATCGGGTCGCCAATGCGCTACGAGTTCCAGGCGCGGTAGTCGCTGCAATCGAGATCTCCCTGGTCTTCGCACTCACGTGCTTTGCGTGGATTTTTTTTAGGGCGGCCACGCTCGAAGATGCCGTACGCATTATCGGCGTTATCGCCAGTTTTGACGACATGTCGTTGCACATGAGCGAGCAGCTGATCGGCATCGCCAAGACCGGGATGGCGGCCGTGGCCGTCACGGCCGTCGACATCGTGGGCCAGTCCAAGCGTGTCCGGGATCGGTACTGGAACAGTACGGTAGCGAGAGTACTAGGTGCGCTCGTCCTGATCTGGAGCATCATTCTGCTCGGCACTTTCCAGGGCACCAGCTTTCTCTACTTCCAGTTCTAAACGGAGACGGCATGCTTCGACAATCTGCTGATTCGGCAAGCGGCGTGGAGAGAACCGGGCCACCTACCGCGCTCGCCGTCGATAACCCCCGACCCGCGGGGATTCCGTTTGAGAAACCTTTTCGGACTGTCTTGGCTAGCGGGACCACTTCTAGCAAAGTTCTAAAGTTCGCCACGATATTTATCGCGCTCCTCTTCTTTGGAGACCGTCTGGGCGCCTGGTGTCTGCAGAAACTCGTCGCAAGAAGCCAGGACCGCTACGTGGCAATGTACGAAGGCCGCGCAAAGGCCGACATTTTGGTTCTTGGCAACTCGAGAGCGGACAATCACTTTCCGCCGCAGATGATGAATCGAGCCCTCGGTGTCACGACCGTCAACCTGGGTTTGGGTGGAGTCTCCGCAAAACTCTCAGAAGCGCTCATGGAGGACTTCATCGAGCGTAACGGCACACCCAAGTTGATCGTTGTGGAGGCGACCGTTTTGGAAGTGGATTCCACTACGATCGGTGACATGATGATTTTCACGAGCTATTCACGAAGAATAGCAGCGCTGCTGAAAGAGGGTATGCCGCGCCTGTTCTACACAATGAGGATATTCAATCTTTTCCAGTACAACAACGAGATGCTGTGGCGAATCGTGTATCACGTATGGAATCCGCCCTTCGATCGCGTGCATCGTGGAACGATGACACCCGCGCTCCTGGAGCAAATCCGGAAGAGAAGCGTTCACCTGACAAACCATGCGGACAACGAAGCAGCGCTTCGACGCATGCTCGATTATGCGCAGCAACGCGGCGTACCTGTAAGGATCGTGATCGCGCCTTTCCTCAGGGATCAATTCGTTAAATTCACAAACTTCGAGTCGTGGAAGGCGCAGGTCGAGCGGCTCGCGCCGGGGCAAAAGATTTGGGATTACTCCAGTAGCTTTGACGATCCCGCGCTGTTCCGCGATAGCGTGCATATGAACACGGAGGGGACCAAGCAACTGCTCCATGTCATGATCGATGACGGGTTCTACGGCGAGCTACGAACGGGGGAGGGCGGCAGATCATGAACTGATCCGATCGGACTACATTCCACTTTGTCGCCGCAGCATGACCGTCAACAAGCCTCCCCTAAGCTCTTTGTCGGACCTTGCACACGCGGGCGGGGCGCCTCCAATGCGAGAGAGAGGAGGCGGCGGCGTCCGGTTCCAAATGAAGCTCGATCATCTGGACCACTTAGTATGTCCGGAAACAGGACGCTCGCTCTGGCTTGACGAGCCCTACGTTCTCGAGAAAGGGCGCGTAATGCAAGGCGAGTTGCTGGAACCGATTTCGGGAACCCGGTATCCGATCGTCAACTTCATCCCTCGCTTTGCTCCGCAAGAAAACTACGCGAGCAATTTCGGCCTGGAATGGAACATCCACGGCAGAACGCAGTATGACGAAACCTCGGGGTCTTCGTTATCCAGGCGGCGCTTTCAGAAAGAAACCGGATGGGGGGCGGATTTGCGCGGCGAGAATATTCTCGAAGTCGGATGCGGTTCGGGACGCTTTACCCGGCACGCGCTCGAAACAGGTGCCCTGGTATTTTCCTGCGACTACTCCAACGCCGTAGAGGCAAATTACAGGTCAAACGGCACGCACGAGAATCTCGTGCTGGTACAGGCAAGCGCGTACGAGATGCCGTTCAAGCGCGGTTTTTTCGACAAGGCGTATTGCTTTGGGGTGCTGCAGCATACGCCTGACCCGCGAAAAGCGTTTCTCGCCATTCTCGATCACCTGAAACCCGGCGGCCGGGTGGCAGCGGATATTTATGTCAAGAACCTGGGACGCTGGCTGCTGCAGCCGAAATACTGGGTTCGTCCCATTACGCGCAATATGGCTCCTCGGAAACTGTACGACGCGGTAAAGAAATATGTGGACCTGATGTGGCCCCTCGCGCGGATCGTGAGAAAAATTCCCCTGATAGGACCTACTCTCAATTGGAAGCTGCTGATCGCGGATTATTCCAGGCAGCTTCCCGATGCCGATGACGCGACGCTCAAGGAATGGGCCTATCTCGACACCTTTGACATGCTTTCCCCACTGCACGATACGCCCGCGACTCTCAAGACCTTCAGGCGGTGGTACGAGGAAGCCGGTTTGATCGACACGGAAGTGCGCTACGGGTTCAATGGGTTGGAGGGGCGGGGCACCAAGCCGCGCCTTGGGGCGGCGAAAGTTGGCGCACCTTGTCCAGCGACATGAAGCTGTTGCCGCTCGACACGCCGGAAATCCTCGAGTTGGTCACGAGCTGGCTCGCTCAGAAGGAGAACTACCAGTGGCTGGACTTCGGCAATGGAGGGCGGATCGTGACGCCCGCCCTTCTCAAGGTCATGTCGCAGCGCGACACGCATTTTCTGAGGGCGTACACCTCGGATCGGGACGACACACCCATCGGGATCGTCGGATTGAACAAAGTCGATCACGCCTTCAAGACCGCGACGTTTTGGGGAGCATCAGGGGAGAAATCCTTCCGCAACCGCGGGTATTCGACCATCGCCAGCTCCAAGCTCATGACGCGCGCGTTCCGCGATCTCGGCCTTCATGCGGTCAACACTTGGGCCGTGGATCACAATCCGTCGCTGCGGACCATAGAGCGCCTCGGCTTCCGCTTCATCGGCAGGCAGCGCCAGTGCCACTACCTCGACGGCCGTCCGTATGATCGCCTGCTGTTCGACCTTCTCGCCTCCGAGCACCGCGAGATCGATGAAGCACGGTGGCGCCCGGCCGGAGAATCGCGCCGGGAAGCGGCATGCGAAGAGCATCCCCAGGCGCAACCGGGGTAACGGCCGTGGACGCGAAAATCAGACAGAACACACTCCGAATGCTGTCGAACGGCGTGTACATTCTGACGTCGCGCAGCGATGACCGCTACGGGGCGGCGACCGTCACCTGGGTCTCACAGGTGTCCTTCAAGCCACCGCTGATCATGGCGGCGGTCCGTAGGGAAAGCAACGTGTTCAAGTGCCTGGACGTAAGCAGGACCGCCGTCCTGCACATCGTGGGCCAGCAGCAGCAGGACATCGCGCGGCGGTTTTTCTTTCCGACCGACGCCGGGAGCGGGACGATCAACGGGCAGCCGTTTGCCGCGGGAAGGACGGCCGCACCTGTACTCGCGAGCTTGCCCGCGCACGTCGAATGCCAGGTCGAGCGGATCGTGGACACGGACGGCGATCACGCGGTGGTGATCCTTCGCGTCGTCGAGGCGGAATGCCGAGAGCGGGTCCGGCCATTGACGATCGCAGAGTCACCGTGGGAATACGGTGGGTAAGGATCATTGACGTACCCTTGAATTCCACAATTCTTGGCCTTCACCGATGCGCCTTGTCGCCTTTGCCCTTGTTCTCGTCCTCACTGCTTGTTTGCCGTTCTCTACGCAATCCCAGGCCTGCGTTCCGAACGTGAACCTCGACTGGATGGCGAATATTCTGCTGAACTCGCAGTTCACGCTTTACGATCCAGGCGAGGCTGCAGCGAGGCCTGCGGACTGCCAACGGGTCGAGCAGAGCCCGCCCGATTTCAGCTGGCCCCACCTGAGCGGCACCGCGCAATACCAGATCACCCTGACCTATCCCGACGGCCACACGAAAACGCTCTCGACCCCGCAGAACTGGATCAATTGGGACGAGGTCCTGCCGAGCGGCGACTACTTGTGGGCGGTCCAGCCGCAAGACGCAACTGGAAATCCGGTCGGCGCGGTCAGTCTCTCGCGCCAGTTCACCGTCCGCCCCGACGCGGTGCCGTTCCTCATTCCCAATATGACGAGCGTCATCAAGCAGCTCCTCTCCAAGGCCCATCCGCGCGGGCTGCCGGACCCTGCCACGCTGGCGCTGATGGCCAGCCAAAGGGGAGACGTCGCGCTCCCCGCGCTTCTGGGCCAGGTCAACGGCATTCTGAACGAGACGCTGCCGAGCGCGGGAGCGCAGGGCGATGGATTCAAGTACGGCGATAGGGCGCTGCAGTCGCTCATGGCGCAGGTGTACAACGGGTCGGCCACCTATGCAGAGGACGCGAGGGTCCGAGTGCTGAACCTCGCATCATGGGATCCACGCGGCCCGACCGCGGTCGATGATCAGGAATCACGCTACGTCGCGTGGGTCGTCACGCTCGGCTACGATTGGTTGGGATCGGCCCTGAGCGACGCTCAGAAGAGCCAGATGCTCTCGGCCTTGGGCACGCGGATCAGCGACCTCTACGGCTGGGTCACCGGCGCCAACGGGTGGCCCTTGGACTCCACGTACGTGCCGCCGCCGCTGTGGCGGCAGCCGCGGGACTCTCACCGTTACGTGACCGCCGCGATGGTCGCAACGATGTCGACGCTTCTCGTTGGCGATCTTCCGACGGCGCGAGGATGGCTGCGGAATCTGCTGCCCTTCACCCTGAACGCGACCATGCCGTGGAGCGGCGAGGAAGGCGGCCATGCCAACGGCACCGCGTACGGCATGTGGGACGTCGGCGCGCTGCTGAGCGCGTGGTACGCGCTGCGCTGGGCCACCTGTGACGCGCAGCAAGTCTGCCTCGACCTCGCCCAAAAGGCCTGGGTTCGGAACTACGGGAGGCTCCTCGCCTACTTCGTGCCGCCAACGGCCCGTACGACCGACCTCGGCGCTCCGACGAACGTAAACGATCCCGGAACGCCGATCGGACTCTTCGGCGACGGATTCGAGGAGCCTCAGCTCTTCGAGCAGCGCGCGCGCTACGCCAAGGGCTACACCAACTTCGCGCCGAGCGCGCTGGGCTGCTGGTATGCCTCGAAGCTGGTCGGTGAGGATCCCACCCGTATCGAATACCTGATGTCGCCGCCGTACACATGCGCCGCGACGACCTTCCCGTCCGGGACGTCCAATGCGCTCTACCTGCCGTCAATCGGCTGGATGGCAATGCACAGCGACCTGGCCGACCTCACGCGCACCTCGGTGTATTTCAAGTCGAGTCCTGCGCCGTTCGGCGCGTACAACCATCAGTCCGCCGACCAGAACGCCTTCGTCGTCAACGCGGGCGGCGAGCGGCTGGCGATCGAATCGGGCTATTACGGCGACCGCGACGGTTACGGCACCAACCATTGGCAATGGTGGGTCAAGCGAACCAGGTCCAAGAACGCCGTCACTTTCGACGGCGGCCAGGGACAGATCGCGTACGAGCACCTGCCCACTCCGTTCCAGCTCACGAACTTTCACTACGGCTCGATCACGCAGCAGCAGAGCGCTGCGGGTTACGAGATCGTCACCGGCGATGCGACCGACGCCTACAACGGCGCCCTAACCAAGGCGGTGCGCTCGCTCGTGTATCTCCGCCCGGGCAACATCCTGGTCTACGAGAATCTCGCCTCCGCCAGTCCGCGCACCTGGGAATGGAACATCCACGCCCTCGATCCCTTAACTGTGATCGACGGCAACAGTCGCGTTCAGATCACCCGGGGTGCGCAGTCGCTCTGCGTCGACGCGCTCTACGGGCCGGGGGGGACATTCATGCCGATAAACGCGCAAGGCTACAGTTCGTGGGGCACCGCGGACGATGGGCTGACCAGCGCGGCCCCCTTGGATCCCAACGCGCCTTTGCAGTACCACGGCAAATTCGCCAGTGCACAGCCCTCAACGGCTGTCGAGTTTATCGCGCTCCTGCGCGTGGGATGTGCACCGACTACGGCGAGCGCCAGCAATACGAACGGCGTCTGGAGCGTGCTGGTGGGCGATAGGACCGTGACGATCAGCCCCAGCGGTATCAGCGTGCAGTAAACGCGGGATCGTCGCAGGCGGGCTACGCGGGCTTCAGACGGAGCCAAGCATCGCGAAGCGGAAGATAGAGGCGGCCTCTGAGAGTCACCGGCACCGTGCAGTTGTAGCTACGGACTTGCTGGCCCCCGAAGTCCCTCTTGAACGTGTTGATTCCGGCGCGCTCCGGCACGGATTCGTCCTCGAAGAGGCCTCCCCAATCGTAGCGCTCCAATCCCATCTCCCTGAACCGCAGCATCTCTTTCCAGTGAAGCCAACGATTGGCTCGCCCGACCAAGGCGCGATAGTCGTTGTCCCTGTTCCTGAAACAAGAAGCCGAATATTGAAGGCGCGTTGTTTTCCGGGCGAGGACGTAGGCGTGCCACACCAATGCCTCGCCGTTCCGAGAGGCGGACGTGAGCGCGACCTGACGGGCCTTGCACGCGGCAAGCAGCCATTGATGATCGCAGGGTTGCAGCGACTTTTGCTTGGCGAACGCGTCGTAGAACCCTCGGAATTCATCCAGCTTGCTTTCCGGGTCCAGCAAGAACTCCATCCGTAGTCCATCCTTCGTATCGGCGCGTCTAACTTTATAGCGGCAGTCCTTGCCGAATCGGTCCATGAGCGCGCCTTCCCCGACAGAAAGATCGTTTACCAGCGAGAGGAACGGGGTGGTTCGGGCATGGGCGATCGGAGCCTCTCTCTGCAAGTGCATGACGATATCCACCCCGGAGTCGCCGGGCGGCTCCTCGTCGTACCAGACTTCCCCGTACACGGCGGCGCGCCCGTTAATGCGGATCATTCAGGCGCTCCCCGTTTCTCAGCCTTGCGTGGAACTCTTTCAACGTCGTGCCGCGGCACCAGGTGGCGAGATCCTCGAAAAGAATCTCCAGGTGCTCGTATAAGCGCTCGATATCCGACGCGTTCGGGAAACTCGGACTGCCGCCCGGCATGAGCTCGGAGGAATGCAGCATGAGCTCCACATGAGCCGCGCCTTCGCGCGCTTTCCGCGCTACCTGCAACATTGCATTGAGATTGTGCTTTTCAAGAAGCGGAGTCGGGCACAACCAGCTGAGCTTCGGCGATACCCTGTGGGCGGCCTGCCGCACCAGGGGGATGCGGTACGCCCAGGGTGCCACTCGGTAAAAGCTGCTTGGGCGGGTTGTCATCGGTACTTCGAGCAGCCCGTCGACGGTCGGGGCCGAGATGTCCGAAGGATCGAGGAAGTAGGGTCGATCGGGAAAGCCCGTGTAGTCCGAGCCACCGTTCCCGCCCGGATCGCCCGGGTTCCCGCGCCAATCGACACCGGGGGTCACGGAGCAGTCGACGCGATATCCCTCGTCGAGCAGCATGGCAGCATAACGACCGTCGAAAGCCCAGCGCCCGGCACGATGGCTGATCATCGCCCGATCAAGCCGGTCTTCGAGGAGGCGCGTGAGCGTCCTGATCTTCTCCTTCATCACCGGCTCGGGGTATTCGATCAGGTAGGGGTGAAAACGGAAGTCGTCGCTGGTCAGCGGCTCGAGCGGCGGCGAGTTCCACGCATGCAGATGCATCCCGATCTCGCAGGCGCCGCGGGCAACCACATCGCGCGCGAACTCGACAAAAACGTCGGACATCGCCATCTCATAGTTCGTAAGGTAAACCGGCTTGAAACGGAACCGCTCGCAGAGCGATTGGAAACGAGGCAGGTACTCCGCGTTGCGGGTGGTAATTTCCCGCGATCTCCCCCAGAGATCATCACCCTCGGTGTCAATCGTGATTATGAAAGGCGTCTCAGACATGGCGTGCGTTGCGCAACGCGATCAGGCCGACATGCATGCCCGCTCAACGGGTCTAGCCGCTGTATACAGGCGTCAGGACCGGCAGATTGTCGAGCCCAACGAAGATCTTCCTATTCATTTCTCGCTCTTCATGAGTACATACTCATTGCACCCATACCCTCCGGCACAGGTCTTGAGCCGCTGCAGCATAAAGCCTCGACTGCGGTAGAAATCGAAAACTTCCTCCGGTTTGGCAACCTCAAAAGGATATCCACCGACCCAGTCCACGACATCACGCCACGCATCCATGCCTCTTTCTCCCCTTTCGTAGTTTCGCCAACTCTCGAAGGGCTTGCCCCGAAGAATATCTTTCACTGTATTTTTCCCCCAAAGCGGAGCAAGAGCCGGGATGAGGACTAGCCAACGCAGCGTCTCGGGCAACGCATTGTAGGTACGTTTAACCCTGAGCCACCTTGCACTCGGTCCCCCCTGATCGTTGTAAATTGAAATGAACAGTTGGCCGCGCTCTTTGATTAAGGGAACCACGTTTTCTAATGCCTGCCACATAGCCCCCGTGTGATGGAGTACCCCCCACGAATACACCACGTCAAATACGCCGAGGCAAGCAAGGTAGTCTTCATCGAGCACAGAACCTTCCTCCACCACCCAATTTCCGTCATCGAGGAAGTAACGACGCTTCAGTTCTTCTGTGCACGCCACGGATTGCGGGTCGTAGTCGAAAGAGCGCACCCGCGCGCCCAATCGACGCGCTGCCAGGCTGAACAGCCCGCTGCCCGACCCGACGTCGAGGAAGCTCTTGCCTGCGAGGTTTTCTACCTCCAGCATGGACTGTAGAGATTTCTCGGCGTCCAGGATGCGTTGATCATCGAGCAATGCCAAGAACTGCGCCCAGTTTCCTCCAAAGGCGAAACGCTTTCCGCCCAGGATCTCTTCAGAGTGTCTCATGGTAGAGCTGACTCTTTTAAGATTGCTTCTGATCTCGAGATGCACGGTGACTCTGGATTCAGAGACTACGGCTCAGTGATAATGGAAGAGCGTCATGCCGGGAAACCGTCTCACCACGACCCACGTACATCACTCGTCCGTTCTTGATCTCATAGACAGCATCGCATCCCTTGAGAGTGCTCAACCTGTGTGCGGCGATTATGATGGTCTTGTTGTCCAAATGATTGACCGCGTCCATCACGGCCGCCTCCGTTTCCGTGTCCAGCGCACTGGTTGCTTCGTCGAAAACAATCATCGGCGGATCGGAGTACAAAGCGCGAGCAATCCCAAGTCGCTGACGTTGACCCCCGCTCAAGCGGGCTCCTCGTTCGCCGATCACGGTTTGGTAACCCAGCTCCAGTGACGCAATGAACTGGTGGATGTTTGACTGCCTGGCGGCTCTGATCACGGCCCCCGTATTAATTTCTTTCTCATCCACTCCGAACGCTATGTTCCTGAGAATGCTTTGGTCCGTGAGAAAGATATTTTGAGGCACGTAGCCGATGCGACTTCGCAAGCAATGTGCATTCGATCTCTCGATGAGCACATCGCCCATCCGAATATGACCGGACTGCGGCTCAAGAAGTGTGAGCAGCACGTCAATGAGCGTTGACTTCCCGCCTCCAGATGCTCCCAGCAGGCCTATCTTTTTCCCAGGCTCGAATGTAAGCGAAAGCTTCCTCAGTGTAGGAGCAGCAGCTTTTGGATACGAGTAGGTAATGTCCGCCAAAACTATTTCCGCAGGACCCGAAGCGCCAACTGCTGACTCGGATGCGGGTGCGACAATGGCTGGAGCGACACGATGCGCCCGCAGGTCCGCTAGCATGTCATCAGCCGCGGCAAGGTATGCGACCAAGGTAGTCAGATTCGAGTAGCCTTGACTGAAAAGTGGCAGCATCCTGTAGCCGGCGACCACAAACAAGCCGACGCTCGGGATCAACACCGCCAAATCGACTTCCTTGTAGATTGCAATTCCCAATCCACTCAGTACAAACGCAACCGTAACCGCCTCTAGATAATAGCGAGGAGAACTCCCCAGGGTGTAAATCGACTTCTCCGCGTTCGGAATTGAAGCCGCCTCGCGCGCGAACTCACGAACAAAATAGTCCTCTCTGCCGAGGGTCTTGACCTCCTTGATGCCGCGAAGAGCTTCTGCCGCCACTCTGGTTGATTGCGTACGTCCCTGCTGGGCGATGGAAGCACACTTTCGAACGGCCTTGTGCGAGTAGAGCGAGAAAGCCCCGTAGGCGCAGATGAAAAACGCCAGCAAGAGCAAGGTAGTAATGGGCTCGAATGCAATCAGCGTCAACCCCAACGCCACGATGACCAGGAGCTTCGCTGTAACTTGCAACAGTGGCAATAGAACGCCATTGCCAATGTAGTTGGAATCCTGCATGACTACCTTCGTCAGGTCAGCGCTGTTGCGGCTGAGGAAAAACTCGTAGGGCTGTAGCAGGTAATGCCCGAACGCCCTCGTCGCAATATTGCGCCAGTTGGTCCACGCGAACTTGCTGCTCTCGCTTAACACGAAGACGCTCAACAAATTGGATAGCACCAGAAAGATCGCAAAAACGGCTATCAGAAACAGCGCTATCTCCTTTGTCGAGGTAAGTCCGATGTTCTTGAAATAGGCAGCTATAGCCCCTTGTGTGAATCTATCGGGAGTCGAGAGTATCTGAAGAAGAGGGAATACGGATCCAACGCCCACAACTTCGATCAGTGTTAGGAGCAGCATCAGGCAGAGGAGCAAAAGCAGGCGCGTCTTCTCAAAGCGGCTCAACAGAGAGTAGATCTCCTTGAGCTTCGCAATCGCGCCGGGCTGGCGGTGAACAGTCATTGCCGATCGCCGATGGGAAAATCAACCGGATTCACGTGGTTCATGAGCCCGCTGCGGCGCCTTCTGCCCGGGTGGCGAGCAGCGCCGTCACTTCGACGGTGCACACGATCTCGGAGCGTTGATTCAGGATCTCGTTGAACAACGTGACCATGCCTCGGCCAGGTTTGATCCAAAGCCGTTTGTCCTTCACGGTCACCCTAGCGCAGAGGGTGTCGGCCGCGCGAACCGGAGCGCGGAATCTGAGCTTCCAGTCGAAACCGCCCAGGAATGCCCACGTTGTTCTCGGAGTGTTGTAGATCTCGACAAGAGAGCGGTACCACAAGGTGATGACGTAACCGCCGCTGGCGACAATACCGCCAAATGGCGAACGCGCTGCCGCGGCTTCGTCGACATGGAAGGGCCACGGGTCGTTGCGTCGGCTGAATTCCAGCATTTCGTCCTTATCGCAGACGCACTCCCGGCCGAGATGCACGGACCCAACCTCCAGGTCTTCGAAGTAGATGGTGGGCGTGCTCTCGCTCAACCTCGCACCCATGGTCGTCCGTCTCAGGGCCGAATACAAAATGCTGCTCCCGCTCTCTATCCCGGCGGTCGAACGCGTTGATTTCCGTCCGGCCGAGCTTCCGGAGAAAGATTAGCAACGCCGCGTTAAACGCGGCCCGGGGCGCCTTGGATCCTCGTAGTCCGTCCAGACTATTCCTGTCGATTGCACCCTCTGGCGCAGGTAAACCTTGCTGGCGCACGCTTCGGGGTGACGGAAGTTGCGGGTGCGGATCGAGCCGTGAGACTCCTACGAGAGATAGCCATGTCGCTTGCCCTACGTTTCGCCGCAATCGCCCTGGCGGGCATCATTGTTTTGTTGGCGCTGTACGGATGGCGGCAAAAGGCCGATACCGCGACCCTTCCGCCCGGACCCCCGAAGCTGCTGTTCAGTTCAGGTTTTGAGGGATCCACGGCGCTCGGGGCGCCAGGCGACTGTTATGGAAGGGGCTGCTGGCAAAACATCCTCGGCATCGACAGCAGCACCGGCTTCCCTTGGCCGCCCAACATCTGGGGCGGCGGTCCCACGCGTCTTCAGCTCATCGCCGATGCCCCCGTGGACGCGACCAGCGTCGGCGATTACATGTTCAACGAAATCCAGACCGTCACCGGGCATAACGGAACCCCGACCCGAGCCCTTTACCAGCGGATGTCGCAGAGCGGATGTTGCGGAACCAACCCCCAGGGAGGGCATCCGGCCCAGGATGCTTTCACGCTCCAGCCCGTCGGCGAAAAGAGCGACCTCTACATCAGCTACTGGCTCAAGTATCAGCCGGACCTGGCGCAATCGCTGGTTCCTCCGAACTGGCGCGTGCTCTTTGAGTGGAAGACGACTAGCGATTATCGCGTGATCGTTTCGGCGGTGACCTGGGGTCTGGATGCCAACGGCGTCAACGTTCCGCTTTCCTGGGAGATCATCGGCGACAACGTGGCCGGCAGCCTGCCGCATAAGAGATTCTGGGACGTGTATAACACCACTGTACCCGTGCCCGTAGGCGAGTGGTTCAAGTTCGAGGTCTTCTGGCACCGCAGCGCCGGCAGCGACGGGCGCGTCTGGATGGCGGTCAACGGTAAGGTGATCGTCGATCACTACGGACCGAATATGGGCGTCAACAAAGCCCCGATCGATCGCATCATGATGCCGAATCTTTACAGCGGGGGCGCCTACCCCATCTACCAGTGGGTCGACGACGTGCAGATCTGGGATGGTTTCCCCCCCGACGCCGCCCCTCACTAGTCCTGAGCGCGCAAACCCGACCGCGTGACCGGCGCAACAAGATCGCTGGCGTCACCTCGTCACGTCGAATGCGTCCACCGCGACGTTGCTCCCCCCGGACAGGAGAGCCTGAGGAGAAGTGGTGGCGCTGGTTACGGTGATCACCATCGTGTGCGTCACATCGGGCGCAAGACCCGAGGCGGAGAACACGGGCTCCGAGTAGAGGCTCCCGGGCACCCCCGGCCCTGAGGTGTTCACGACCGTCGGCACACCACCGTCGATCGACACCGTGGCGACGCCGCAGACGTTGCACTTCACCCCGATCCAGCTCACCGCGGTGCCCATGAAGCTGAAGGTCGCGGTGGCCGCCACCTGAGTGGAGGCGACGATGGTGCAGCCGCTGAAGGTCCCGGTCTCTGCGCCGTACGTAGGCCAGTAGCCCATGTAGGTTGCGGCGTTCTCTTCGAAGCGAGTCGGCGCAGCCACTGTGAACTGTGCGACGAAGGCGTCGGAGCCGTCGGTAGTCGTCTGAAAGGCTCCCGCTGTTGTCGGAAAATTGGCCGAGCCGGTGCTGCCGGTCACGTACGCCTTGCCGCTGGCGTCCGTCGCGATCCCCGCGCCATGGTCGAAGCCGTTGCCGCCGAGGTAAGTGGAGTAGATCAGCGCCGACCCGGTGGGATTCAGAGCTGTCACGAAGGCATCGGCGCTGCCGCCGGAAACGGGCTGCTGGGCATCCGGCGTAGTTGGAAAATCGGCCGAGAACGCGCCGCCGGTCACGAAGGCGTCGCCGTTGGCATCCACAGCGATGCCGGCGCCGAAATCACCGCCCGTACTACCGGCGAGGTACGAGGAGTAAACGAGGGCCGAGCCCGAGGGATTGAGCTTCGTTGCGAACGGACCGCCGGCGGCGCTGGTGGGCTGGAACGCTCCCGGAGTCGTCGGAAAGTTGGTGGAGCCCGCGCTCCCGGTTACGTAGGCGTTGCCGGCGTTATCGATTGCGATGGCGCTGCCTAGGGCGTTGCCGAGTAACGTAGAGTAGACGAGCGCGGAGCCGGCAGGGTTCAGCTTCGTCACGAAGCCGCCGCCGGATCCGCTCGGGCCGGTCTGGAAAGCCCCCGGCGTGGTAGGAAAGTTGGCACCGGCGCTGCCAGTCACGTAGGCGTTGCCGGCGTTATCGACCGCGATCCCGTTGCCCGAGTCATTGCTGCTGTTGCCCAGCAGGGTGGAGTAGATAAGTCCAGAACCCGCAGCATTGAACTTCGTCACGAAAACGACGCTGGCTCCTGCGGAGCTCGTTTGGAAGGCGCCGGGAGTCGTCGGGAACGCGGAGGGGTTCCCCGTGGAACCCGTCACATGAGCTTGACCGTTGCTATCGACGGCGATCGCGTTTCCCGCGTCCAGCCAACTCAAAAACGTGGAGTAGATGAGCTGGGAGCCGGCCGGATCGAGCTTCGCAGCGAAGGCGCCTTGGAAGCAATCATTGATCGCGGTGCTCGTGGGCTGGAAGGCCCCCATGGTTGTGGGGAAGTCGCTGCGGGAGAAGGTCCAGCCCGTGATGTACACGTTGCCGCCGGCATCCACGGCGATCGCTGTGCCCGAGTCATCGAGATGGCCGCCGAGATACGTGGAGTAGATCAACGCAGTTCCCGTCGCATTGAGTTTCGTGACGAACACGTCCGTGGGAGGCACGGGATCGGGACCGCAGGGATTGAAACCGCTTGCCCATTGGGTCTGAAAGGCACCGAGCGTCGTGGGAAAGTCAGTTGAGTTGGTTCTGCCCGTCACATAAGCGTTACCGGTTCCGTCTACCGCGATCGCGTTGCCTGCGTCGCCGCGGCTGCCCCCGAGGTACGTGGAGTAGGAGAGCACCGGGTCGATCACCAGCGGCCGAGCACGATCGTATGCAGCGACCTTGAAGCCCACCCGATTGCCGCGCTTGAGCACGTAGCGTCCCGCCACGTCGTGCCGGGCTCCGTCGCGCTCCTGGTAGACGACCGGCTTGTGCAGGCGCACCGAATCGCCCCCCGCGTGCAGCACAAGATCCCCCTGCGCGTCGATCTCGAGCCTCTCGGCGCCCTTCAAGCCGAGCACGATCTTCTTCGGATCGGCGCCCGGTGCAAGCACGAAGTCGTACTCGAGCTGGCGCTGGTTGCCGTAGTAGACGAGGTCGATCCCGGGATAGACCTGCTCGTAGCGCACCCTGGCGTAGGTCGGGACGTTCGTGCGCCACTTAGCCGGATCGATGCCGACGAAGTAGTTGGCCTTGCCGGGGAGCTCCTCGAGCCCGCTCGCGCGCGGTGCGGGCGCGGCGCCCACCAGGCGCATGCGCAGCGCGAGCGGTGTCGGTTTGCCGAGCGCGAGCACGGCTTCGTTGTCGGTGAGATACAGGCCGTAGCCCGGGCCGCGGGCGAGGAAGCGCACGCTCTTGTCGGTCTGTCCCTGGTTCTGCTCGAATTGCAGCGGCAGCTTGCCGTAGCTCTCGCTCAGTCGAGCTTCCGCGGCCGCGACCGCCGGAGCGAAGGCGGCGAGGAACGTGAACGATGCGAGGACGCTGCGCGACCGGATGAACGCGAACTTGAACATGGCGATCCCCCTTTTGAGGGTCCGAGCACCGCTGGCCGTGCCCGGCCAGCACACCCGCCACGATCAACCTATGCGCGCTCTATGACGAAAGTACCCCCCTGCAGCTCGTCCGGGCATGCGCCGATGGGACCACCCGCGATCATGCCCGTGCCCTGCTGCGGCCATCGGAACCCCGAATCACGACATCGCGCAACGCGAATGCTGAAATGGCGAAATGGGTGGCCCCCGCCAAGCAATACGCCCGATACCATTGCGCGCCTTTTGCCTCGCGCCCGAGAGCCCCGGGCGCGGCGAAACCCGCACCGGATCGCACGCTCACCTCGTCCCCGCTTTCGCGCAATCGCTCAATTACGCCGTCCACGATGCGGGGGTCGGGTTGGTCGTTCTGGTTGAATTTCCAGCCGCGTAGACGGCATAGACCGCCTCCATCGCCGTGACCGTCCGCTCCACCGTGGCATGCCGCTCAACCCAGGCGCGTTGCGCCGGCGCGACTGACTCGCGCTCATGTGCGGCACGCTGGATTGCGTCAGCCAGCAGCTCGGGACTGCGTTGGGGTGCTACCTGCCACGGCAAGGGCAGGATACGGCGGATATCGGAATACTCCACGCTCGCTACCGGTGTGCCGCAAGCCATGGCCTCGAGCACGACGTTGGGAAATCCCTCGAAGAGCGACGTGGAGAACAGCACGTCGCTTGCGGCGATGTGTGCGATCGCGTCGGTACGCTCGTGGGTAAAGCGGCAAACATTCTCCAATTGCAATTCACGCAAGCGAGCCCGGACTGCCCGCGGGTAGGCCCCGGGATCGCGCGATGGATCGCCGACGAACAGGAATCGCCAGCGCGGATCCCTCTGCCGTAAGACGGCAGCCGTATCCAGGGCCAGCAGGTGATCCTTGGGGGGTGTGACGGTCCCGACGAGGCAGGCAATGAAAACCTCCCGCCCAGGCCAGAGAGCGGCGCGCAACGCGGGTGCGGCTGAAGCTTCCAGCTCAGCCGCGGCAATATCGATACAGTTCCACACGACGTGTCCGCGATCTACGGGCACCCGGTGCAAGCGACTGGCGAATGCAAGGCCAGCATGAGAATTGGCTACCAGCGCTGTTTCCCAGCCCCGGGTGAGCGCATAACCCAAGCGCTGAGCATAGGAGAGCCTATAGTTGTCGCTGCGTTCGGAGTTGATGACCGGAATGCCCAGCCCGCGCAGGGCGATCCGGGTGTAGATGTTGCCGTCGTACAGCCAGCCATGCGCGACGTCTGCGCCCCAGCTGCGCGCAGTGCGCCGCAGCCGCGCAATGACGAGCGGGTCCAGGCGAAGCCGTTTTTGGTCGACGACCACCGCGACACCGCAGTCTTTGAGTTCGGGCAGGCGTGGCACGCGATCGTTGAGCGTATAGATGAGAACCTCGTGACCGCGGCGCACGAAATCCCGCGACAGGATGATGAGCTGCCGCTCGGCGCCGCCGGTTGTGAGGCCGCTGATGACGTGAAGGATGCGCAACGTCGCCTCGGGGTCGTCTCAGGGGCTCATCCAGCGCGCGTGCCACATCTGGAAGGCCAGCAGCAGCCACAGCTTGTCGCCCGCCAGGTCATCTCCCGCCCGGAAACGCGTCAGGAGGCGTCGGACGACCCCGACGTCAAAAATGCCCTGAGCAGCGATCACGCTCGGCTCAATGTATTGGTCAATCAGTTGCCGCAAATCTCTCAACCACTGGTGCAAGGGAATTCCGAAGCCTTGCTTGGGGCGGTCGATATATTCGCGTGGAACGTATTTGTAGAGCACCTTGCGCAACAGATGCTTGGGTCCACTGGCACCCCTCCGGAAGCGGAACGGCAGCGCGAACGCGAATTCGACCAGCCGATGGTCGAGGAGGGGTTCGCGTCCTTCGATGCTGACGGCCATCGTCGCGCGATCGACTTTGGTCAGGATGTCCCCAGGTAGATAGTGGTGGAGATCCCACAGGCAAAGCTTTTCACCGTCCTCTCCCGGGTAGATGTCGCAGTTCGAACGAGCTGCATGCCCGTCCCATCCGAGCAGGCGCCGCAGCTCGTCGTCGGACCAGATGGCCAAAGCTTGATCGAACATCTCGCCCATGGTGCGCGTCTGGAGGCGGTCGCGGATTTTGGCCAACGGCGCGGTGATGCGGTGGTGCAGACAGTGATTGATGCCTGCCGGCCAGCGCTGCGTCGCGAGCAAGCTGTCGATCGGCTCGATCGGCAGCGCTCGCAACGCGGTTACGGCCGCAACCCGCAGCCATTCAGGAATGGCCGCAAGCCTGCGCCTTCGAGCAAACATCCCCGTATAGCCGTTGTAACCGCTAAACAATTCATCGCCGCCGTCGGCGGACAGGACGACTTTCACCGATTCGGACGCAACCTGGGACACGAGGAGCGTCGGGATGCCCGAATCGTCGCCGAACGGTTCGTCGTACAAATCCCCCCACTTCGGCAGAATCCGCATGGCCTCGCTCAGCTTGAGAATGCGCGTCGTGTGCTCGGTGCCCAGGTACTGAGCCACCTGCTCGGCGTGCGGGGACTCATCGTATGCAGCTTCGTCAAAACCGATGGTGAAGGTCTTGATTCGCTGGCTTCCGTATCGCTGCAAGATCGCGGCGACGGTCGAGGAGTCAATTCCGCCGGAAAGGAAGACGCCGACGGGAACATCCGAGACCATTCGATATCGGAAGGCGTCGATCATGAGCGCTTCCAGTTCATCGGCGAGTTCGTTTTCGCTGCCCTGCCTTGGGTTCAGAGCGGAATCGAGCACGCTCCAGTAAGGCTCGATTTTCTTTTCCCCTTCCGGACCCAGCTGCAGGCAGTGCCCGGCGGGAAGCTTGGAGACGTCTTGATAAACGGATCGCGGTTCGTCGATGTAACCGTAACGGAAGTAGTCGGCTATTGCCGACCGGTCGAGCACCGGCGACCAGTGCTTGAATGTCCGCAGCGCTTTCAGTTCGGAACCGAACCACAGTGAGTCGCCGTTCCATCCGTAGTACAGGGGCTTGACCCCCAGGCGGTCGCGCAGCAGATAGAGCCTCTTGTCGGCTCTCGACCAGAGCGCTATGGCGAACATCCCGACGAAGCGGCGAACCGCCTCGGTTCCCCACTCGGCGAACGCTTCGACAATCACTTCGGAATCGCCCGCTCCGAGAAAAGTGTGACCCAGCGTTTCAAGGTCTTTGCGAATTTCGCGAAAGTTATAGACCTCTCCGTTGAATACCATCACCCAGCGGCCGTTCCGCGAAACCATGGGTTGATGGCCGAGAGACGAAAGGTCAAGGATCGACAGCCGGGCGTGGCCCAGTCCGACGCCGCCCTCGAACCATAAGCCGCTGTCGTCCGGGCCGCGATGATAAAGGCTCACAACGCCATCCTTCAGCCATTGTTGCGCGGCCTCGGGAACTCGACTCTTGAACCAATATCCGGCGATTCCACACATGATTGCTATTCCCGGCGGACACCGAGCCTGCCGTTAATCGATGTGGGAGGCGGGGTCTGCCTGCCCCTAGTCCGTTGGGACCATTCCGCCGGGCGTGGTTCCAGGGACCCATGCCCGAGCGCAATAGAGCGCGACACGTGGTCTATAACCGTGATCTTGCCGTCCGTTGACAGGTGGTGCGTGCCGAGGAGCCCCTTGCGGAAATTCGGACTGATTGTCGCCACCAGGTCCTCCACATAACGGGATTCGGATAACTCCCTTATTTCGTGTACCAGCAAGCTGTGCCCATATCGGTCGAATCCCTGACATTGAGCCAGCCTGAAAATTTTCTCTCCTTCAATGATCAATCCCGCATTCCTTCCCCCACTAGAGTCGATCCGTATCGGGTTTTGCGGATGCGGGACCCAGCTGGTACTCAGCGGTGAATCGCTCGAGAACAAATACAACTCGGAGCAGTGATCTCCCGTTCCCGATTCATCGATCGTCGTGAACATCCACCATTTCTCCCTTTTGTGAAACAGCATGGAGTCCACGGCGCGCACGCGCTCCATGAGGATTTTCTCCAGCTTCCATTTCAGCGGGAAATCCGTGCAGCGATAGACTCTCACCTGGCCCGATGCGCAAGTTTCGGGGCACATGTAAAGTTCCCCTTGGTACTCGAACAAGAACGGAAACGACAGATGGAATGGCTCCTTTAGAGCGGTTCCATGCTCGATGATCCTTGTCCCGCTGATCTCCAAGGCGCTGATGTGCGCTTTTCCCGTCTTGTAGATGAAGTCTTCAACAAAGCAAAACGTCCTGCCGTTACGCGTACACAAAAATGGGTCTGCCCAGAATCGTCCTCGGGGGGGCGATGCTTCCGTGCTACGCCAAAACACCGACTCATCCCACCTCGAGTACAGCACCGAAATCCCCCATCTTTCCCTTTGCATCAGGATTCTGGCGATTACCTTGGCGGAAAGGCGTTTCAGCAGCTTGCCCCCGTACACGATGCATTGGGCCAGATTGGGGGCGCGAAAGAGAATGTTGGAGTAGGGTGCCGGCGAGCGGTCTGGCGGCGGCAGGCAGCCGGTCGAGGCTACCTGCTTCAGGAGATTTTTCAGGTGGGTAAGGGACTTCTTGTACACATGAGCCTGATTGAGGGAGCAGTAATAGCGTGTTCCAAAAAAGCCCCTTACCAGCACCTCCCCTGCGTCGAGCTCTTCGGTCAGGCGTTGGATGATGAAGCCGGTTTGGGGCCACCGGTAGTAGCACTCCCAGAATCCAGCTGGTCCCCCTCTGTTGACTTTGTTGTCGCCATGATGGAATGAAACGACCCCGAGCCGACTTGCACGAAGAATACCGCCGCGCAATATTCCTTGACCGCACCTTATCAGCAGGTCGAGCTCGAGAGCCTTTACCTGCTCGACGTCCTCGTCGGAGAACCGATACACGTAACCGGATCGTGAAACGATCGGCTTAATCTCGAGGGCGTGATCAACTACTTTGGTCAGATCGAAAACGCTGTAGTGATCCTTGTGAAAATCACTCCGCTTGAGGAGCATCTTCTCGACCGATAGTATGAGGCGAAAAATTATCTTCGCAGGGAGGCGGTGAAGTCGGCGCTTAATGAACAGATCCCTGGGGCTGGCGAGCAGTGAGTCTCCATTAGCTGGGTGAAGGATCATATGCGAGATATTGATGTTCGACTGGCTTTTCCCCCAAAGAGCCAGCTCGTGAACGTATTTGTCCGAATAAACGCCGTCGAGCATCAAACCGATTTTGAGCATTCTCATATCAGGTTCGTTTCCGTGATCGCCGCGCCCAAGTGCGGTTCGTGTGGCCGACGGGTAGGTGAATGGCGGGAAAAGAGGAGTCCTGACAACTGCTCCATCCTGGCGTTCGTGCGCTCGAGGGCGCCAATGGGTTCGGGCGGGCGATGCCGAACCGGGCACAATGCATGCTGCGTCTCGCTTCTCCTTCACCCAAGAATCGCAGCCACCACTCCCCCTCGAGACGACTGGCAAAGGCGTCCCCTTGATGGAAGGCGGCCAGGACATCGGCACGACGCGAATGAATCAGGGTCCATGTATTGTCGGTTCGCAACCAGCAGTGCCGTTGCGAAAGCTCCGGTGCGAAGCGCGGGTCGAGGCGTCCCCGCAGCGCCGTTGCGCCGTGCTCCCAGGCGTCTGCCAAGAGCCGCTGCAGCACCAGATCGAAGGAGCCGTCCAAGGCGGCAATCTGGATCACTTCACCGATCCGCCCGTGCCGCACGTAGTAGAGATACCAGCCTATCAGCCGCCGCTCGCCGTCCCGTACGGCACGGGCGCGCAGTTCTCCGTGGTGCCTCTTGCGAGCGATTTGATCGAGCAACCAGTCGAGCGTGCGCGCGTCGTATACAGGCTGCAGCGCGTAGCCGCGCAGGACATCGGGCAGATGGGCCAGCATCGTGGCGGAGTCGAGCGCGTCTTCTACGAGCTCGGATGTTTCCCGGTAGAACCGGTTCGGCCGCAACCGGGCTGACAGCGCGTCGACCAAAGCGCAAGGTAGGCGCGCCGCGAACCTCAGGAGACGAGGAAACGCGGCATGTTCTTCCAAAAGCGAGAGCAAGTAGCGGGCGGGGCGGAGCGGCCGTGTCCAGTGAAAGCTGTAGAGCAGCGATGCGGTCCCGCCAATCCCGACCCACATGCGCTGCGCCTTATCGGTCGCGCCGTCGGCAAGGGTAAGATCCTGCGGTCCCGAGAGACACGCTTTCGCCAACTGCAACGCGATCAGGCTGTCGCGCTTGTCCGGATCCACCATGAACTGGCAGGCCACCGCCACGCGAAGCGGACGCCCCCGCAGCAGCATCCGTCGCGGCATCACTGCGTAGACGCCACAGATGCGCCCGTGTTGCTCAGCCACCCAGGAGGGTATCTGGAGGTCGCGCCACGGGTTGTCGAACAGCATCTCCCGAAAGTAGGACTCGCACGCC
>DASPWT010000123.1:0-35487 GCA_035637655.1 Burkholderiales bacterium
AGCGGGCTCGTGCCGGCCCGCTCGGTGCCTTCGTGGCGCAGCACGTCGTAGGCCGCGGGCGACAGTCGCTTCTTCCATTCGGCGTCCGGGAGCTTGAGCGGTTCCGCGCTCGCGGCCACGTCCGCTCCTTCGGCAAGCAGGGTTTTCCAGTTCTTTTGCAGGTCTTCCACTTTCACGGCTCCTTTCGCGGACTTCTGTCCCCATCCTGTGGCACCGAAACCCGCCAGAGACAGTGCCGTCAAACCTCTCAACCAGTTGCGACGATCCATTTTTTTCCTCCGTAAGCTCGCAGTATAGACTGGCCGGGGCACGCCTGGCCGGGGTTCCCGATCCAATGGATAATGACGGCACCATGAACGCTCACGAACTCTGGCTCGCCGCGGGCCTGCGCACGCCGTTCGCTCGCGTGGACGGCCCGCTCGCGCGGCTCGATGCGGTCGAGCTCTCGCTGCCGGTCGTGCGCGCGATGACCGGATCGCAGCCCGCCATAAAACCGGACCTGGTCGTCTGGGGGACGGTGATTCCCAACCTCGGCTACTCGAACATCGCGCGCGAGGTGCAGATCGAGTCGGGCCTCGACCAGACCATCCCGGCGTTTTCCACGGTGCTCGCCTGCTCGACTAGCATGGTCGCGGCGTTCGAGGCGGCAGGAATGCTCGGGCACGGCGGCAAGGAGCTCGCGCTCGTCGGGGGCGTGGAGAGCATGAGCCGCGTGCAGATCGGGCTTTCGCAGAATTTTTCCGACTGGCTGAGGCGCTTTTCGCAGGCGCGCTCGACGCTGCAGCGCGTTGCGCTGTTCAAGAACCTGCGGGCGCGCGACATCCGCCTGCACATTCTTGCGGTGGCCAACCGCGCCACCGGCAAGAGCATGGGCGAGCACTGCGAGGAAATGGCCAAGAGCTGGAACGTCGCGCGCGATTCCCAGGACAAGATTGCGCTGGCCAGCCACCAGAGGGCCCTCGCGGGCCAGAAATCCGGATTCTTCGACGATCTGATCGTTCCGGTCGAGGGCATGTCGCGCGACGGTTTTCCGCGCGCGGACACGAGCCTCGAGCGCCTGGCGAAGCTGCAGCCGGCCTTCGACAGAAAGAGCGGCAAGGGCACGATCACCGCGGGGAACGCATCGCCGCTCACCGACGGCGCGGCGGGTCTGTGGGTGGCCACCGGCGCGGGGATCAAACGCCTGCCCGGCTCCGTCCCGCGCGCGCGCCTTGTCGATTGGGAGGTCGCGGCAGTGAACGTCTTCACCGAGGGATTGCTCATGGCGCCCGCGTACGCGATTCCGCGCATGCTCGCGCGAAACGGCCTCGCCTACGGCGACATCGCGCTGTGGGAGATCCACGAGGCGTTCGCCGCGCAGGTGCTGTGCAACGTCGCCGCGCTGGAGAGCGCGAGCTTCCGGCGCGAGAAGGCGGGCGTGGAAGCGAACCCCGGCGAGTTTCCGTGGGAGCGGCTCAATCCGCACGGCGGCTCGGTCGCGCTCGGCCATCCGTTCGGCGCGACCGGCGCGCGCATCCTCTCGCAGGCGGTGAAGGAGCTGGCCGCGATGGCCAAAGGAAGCCGGGCCGTGGTGAGCATCTGCGCGGACGGGGGGCTGGGCACCGTGGCGCTGCTCCAGGCACAATGACAGTCGAAATGAACTCCGCCACGGAAAATCTCGTCGAGATCTCCGGCGTCGAATTCTCCTACGGTCCGAGGAAACTCTTGAAGGGCCTGAGCCTCAGGATTCCGCGCGGCAAGCTCGTTGCGATCCTGGGCGCAAGCGGCTCGGGGAAATCGACCCTGCTTCGCCTGATCGGCGGCCAGGCGAAACCGGACCTCGGCACCGTCAAGGTCGCGGGCAAAACGGTCCATGAGCTCGACACGCACGCCCTGTACGCGCTGCGCCGCAAGATGAGGATGATGTTCCAGGCGGGGGGGCTTTTCACCGACATGTCGGTGTTCGAGAACATCGCCTTCCCGATGCGCGAGCACACCGAGCTCCCCGAGAGCGTGCTGCGCAGGATCGTGCTGATGAAGCTGCACGCAGTCGGCCTGCGCGGCACGCAGGCCCTGACGCCAAGCGAGCTCTCCGGGGGGATGGCGCGCCGCGTCGCGCTCGCGCGCGCGATCGCGATGGATCCGATGCTCGCGATGTACGACGAGCCCTTCGGCGGGCTCGATCCCATTTCGATCAACGTGATCGCGAATCTCATCCGGCAGCTGAACGATTCGCTAGGCGCGACTTCCATCGTGGTGAGCTACGACGTGAGCGAGGCGGTGAAGCTCGTCGACTACGTGTATGTAATCGCCGACGGCGTGGTCGCGGGCGAAGGAACCCCCGATGAGATGCTCGGCTCGAAGGATCCCTACGTGCACCAGTTCATGCACGCGCAGCCCGACGGGCCGATCGCGTTTCACTATCCCGGGCGGCCGATCGGCGAGGAACTCGGGGTGAGAGGCTAGTCCCGCTAGTGGATCGAGGCCCGCCGCCTCAGTCGGCCCGGATGTTCTTCTCGCGGATGACCTTGCCCCATTTCACCGTCTCGGACTTGATGAGTTCTCCGAACTGCTCCGGTGTGCTCGCGACGATCTCGGCGCTTTGCACGTCGAATTTCTCCCTCATGTCCGGGGCGGCGAGGATTCTCGCGAGCGTACCGTTGAGCCTGTCGATGACCGGGCGCGGCGTGCCCGCCGGCGCGATCAGCCCGACCCAGGAAGTCGTCTCGAAGCCGGGATAGAAATCCGCGATCGTCGGCAGGTCGGGGAAATGCGGCGAGCGCTGCCGGCCGCTCGTGGCCAGGCCTACGAGCCTGCCCGAACGGACGTTCTGCCCGATCGCACCGCCCGCCTGGATGAGCATGACCTGCACCGTGCCCGCGACCAGATCGTTGATCGCCGGCCCGCCGCCCTTGTAATGGACCGCTTCCAGCTCGATTCCGGCCGTTTCCTTGAGGAGCTCGAATGCGAGGCGGCTGGAGGAGGCGGGGCCCGCCGAGCCGTAGTTCAGCTTCGCGCCGTTCGCTTTTGCATAGGCGACGAACTCGGGGACCGTCTTCACTTTGAGGCTCGGATGCACGACGAGAATCTGCGGATAGCGCGTGAGCAGCATGACGGGCGCAAAATCCTTCACCACGTCGTAGGGCAGCTCCCTGTACATGTGCGGGTTGGAGGCGAAGGTGTCGAAAGTCATCATGATCGCGTAGCCGTCCGCGGGCGATTTCGCGAGCTGCGCGGTGCCGACGATGCCGCCGGAGGCGACGCGGTTCTCGACGATGAACGGCTGCCCGAGCGCCTCTGCGAGCTTGGGCGCGACCAGCCGCGCGGCGACGTCGGACGCGCCCCCGGGACTGGAGGGGACGAACACGTGCACCGGCTTCGATGGATAGTCCTGAGCCGCGCCCTGGGATGCGAGCAAGGCGGCGAGCAGGGCAAGCGCGGCTCTCGGCATGCGTGACCTCCTGTGAATCGCGATTTTATATAAAAAGTCGTGCGAACAGATAAAGTAGGCGACAATATTCGCCCCTTGATCGGGGCCTGGCCGTCGCCGCGGGCCTCGAAACCTCGAGACCTACTCGTTCGGAGAAGCGCTCCGTGAAAAAAGCAATTCGCGTTGTTGCGGCCCTGTGGCTTTCCGCGATTGCGTCCGCATTCGCGGCCGACCCCGCCGATACGATCTTCGTGAACGGCAGGATCGTCACGGTCGACGACAGTTTCACCATCGCTCAAGGCGTCGCGATCCGGGGCGAGCGCATCGTTGCGGTCGGCAATAATGCCGATGTGCTCGAGCTCCAGGGCCGCGGCACGAAGGTGATCGACCTCAAGAAGCAGACCGTGATCCCGGGGTTGATCGACAATCACGCCCACTTCATCCGCGCGCCCGAGCACGAAGAGATGCGGCTGGATGGGGTCGCTTCGCGCAAACGGGCGCTCGAAATGCTCGCCGAGCGCGTGCGCGCAGCGCGTCCCGGCGAATGGATCGTGACGCTCGGCGGCTGGTCGGAGGAGCAGTTCACCGACGAGCCGCGCGGGTTTCCGCTCGAGGAGCTCGACCGCATCGCGCCAGCCAACCCGGTCGTGCTGCAAGCCGTGTACAACCAGAGCTATCTCAATACCGCCGCGCTGAAGGCGGCCGGGATCGACGCAGGCACCCCCGACCCGCGCGGCGGCCGGATCGAAAAGAACGCAGGCGGCAACCCGACCGGCGTCGTGCGGGGCGCGGGCGGCGTCGCCTACGTCGCGGCGAAGATTCCCCTTCCGGACAGGCAGCAGTGGCTCGCGAACGTTCGCAAGTTCGTCTCCGGGCTGAACGCGATGGGCATCACCGCCTGGTACGACGCGGGCGGGCGCGGCATGAGCGAGAAGCACTACGAGGCCTACAAGGCCCTCGCCGATCGCGGCGAGCTGAACGCGCGCGCGTTCTGGACCACGATCCGCCAGCCCGCGACGCCCGCGGAAGTGGACAAGGTGATCGCCGAAATTCATCAGCACACGCCGTTCCAAGGGAGCGATACCTTCGACAACATCGGCTGGGGCGAGTCCGTCTATCAGCCCGCCACGACCAACCTGCTGCGCAACGACTTCGTCGTCAAGCCCGAGGACATGCGCGAAGTGCGCCGCATCGCCCAGGCGATCGCCGAAAGCGGAATGTTCCTGAACGCCCACGTCGAGATGGAAAACGCGATCGATGCCTATCTCGGCGAGTTCGAAGCGATCAACAAGGTCGAGCCGATCAAGGGGCTGCGCTGGGCGTTTTCGCACCTCGACCAGGTGACCGACGTGCAGCTTGCGCGCATGAAGCGGCTCGGCATGGTCGCGGGACTGCACAGCCGGCCGCTCATCCAGGGCGCGCTCATGCACAAGGTGCACGGCGGGCGCGCGTGGGACATGCCTCCGTTCAGGCGCGTGCAGGCGAGCGGCATCGTCTGGGGGCTCGGGTCTGACGCCACTGCCGTGACGACCTCCAACCCTTTCTACACGCTCTGGTTCGCGGTGACCGGACGCATGGTCGGCGGACGCCAGGTGAACCGCCAGACGGTTTCGCGCGAGCAGGCGCTGATCGCGCACACGCGCAGCAACGCGCGCTTCATCTTCCAGGAAAGCAATCTCGGTTCGATCCAGCCGGGCAAGTACGCGGACCTGCTGGTGCTCGACCGCGACTATTTCGCGGTGCCCGCGGTGCAGATCAGGGACATCAAACCCACCATGACCCTGGTCGGCGGAAAAATCGTCTATCAGGCCGGGGGAACCTAGTACTCGCCGCTGGGGCTTGGGAACGGTGACGACAACCCCATCGTGAACGCAGGAATCGGAACGCCGGTCCTCCGGAAGGAGGACGCGCGCCTCCTCACCGGCAACGGCCGCTTCAGCGACGACCTCGAGCTTCCCGGCCGGGCCTACGCCGTCATGGTGCGCTCGCCGCACGCGCACGCGCGCATCGCGGGAATCGACCCGGCGCGAGCGCTCGCCGCGCCCGGCGTCCTCGCCGTGCTCACCGGCGCGGATTTCCTCAAGGACGGCCTGAGGGCCATTCCGCACCGGCCGTTTTCGCTGAGCCCGCCCGACATCCGTCTCGCGAACCGCGACGGCTCGGAGATCTTCATCGCGCCTCACTACGCATTGCCTGCGGACAAGGCGCGATTCGTCGGCGAGGCGGTCGCCATGGTCGTTGCCGAATCGGTTCAGGCGGCCAAGGACGCGGCGGAGCTCGTGCGCGTCGACTACGAGGCGCTGCCCCCGGTAGCGAACGCCGAAGCCGCAGGGCGCACCGGTTCACCACTCGTGTGGGAGGAAAGAGGCTCCAATGTGTGCATCGATGCGGATGTAGGCGATCCCGCGGCGACCGAGGTGGCCTTCGCTCGTGCCGCGCATGTGGTGCGGCTCGAGACCTGGGTGCGGCGCGTGACGGGGGTACCGATGGAGCCGCGCGCCGCGGTAGGCGCCTACGACGCGGCCACGAATCGCTATACGCTGCACGCGGGCAGCGGCGGCGTGGTGCGCCAGAAGCGCGAACTCGCGTGGATCCTCGGCGTCGAGGAGGACGCGGTGCGGGTGGTCGCGCACGACGTCGGCGGCAACTTCGGCACGAAGAACAGTTTCTTTCCGGAGTTCGCGCTGGTCGCCTGGGCCGCGAAGCGCCTGGGCCGCCCGGTGAAATGGACTTGCGAGCGCCAGGAGGCCTTTCTTTCCGACTACCAGGGGCGCGATCTGACCGTGGCCGCAGAACTCGCGCTCGACGCGCAGGGGAATTTTCTCGCGTTGCGCTCCTCGAACCTGAGCAACGCCGGCGCGCATTCCGCCTCTCACGTGCCACTCTCCAAAGGCGCGTCGATCATGACGAGCGTGTACCGGATCCCCGCCGCGCACGTGCGCGCACTAGCGGTCCTCAGCAACACGCCGCCCACGACGCCCTATCGCAGCGCAGGCCGGCCCGAGGTGATCTTCGTCCTCGAGCGGCTGATCGACCTCGCGGCCCTGCATCACGGATTCGACCGGGTGGAGCTGCGGCGGCGCAATCTGATCCCGGAATCGGCGCTGCCTTTTGCGAATCCGCTCGGACTCACTTACGACAGCGGCGCATACGGAAAAGCGATGGCCGCGGCGCTGGCGCTCGGCGACTGGAGCGGTTTTCCTGCGCGACGCGACTGCGCGCGCAGGCGCGGGCGTTTGCGCGGCATCGGGATGGCGAACTACGTGGAGGTGACCTCGGGCTTTCCGACCGAGCGCGTGGAGATCACCGTGCGGCCGGAAGGCCGCGTCGATGCCGTGATCGGAACGCTCTCGAGCGGCCAGGGTCACGAGACCAGCTTCGCGCAGCTGCTCGTCGAATGGCTCGGCGTTCCTCTCGGGTGCGTGCGGCTCGTCACCGGCGACACGGACGTGGTCTCGGAGGGCGGCGGGTCGCACTCGGGCCGATCGATGCGGCTTGCCAGCATCGTCATCAGCAAGGCTTCGGAAGCCGTGGTCGCAAAGGGAAAGGAGATCGCCGCGCACGTCCTCGAGGCGGCGCAAGCGGACATCGAATTCCACGCAGGACATTTCAGGGTGAAGGGAACGGATCGCTCGATCGGGATCTTCGAGGTTGCGGCCGCCGCGCTCGGTGACGGCGTGCCCGAAGCACTGCGCGGACCGCTCGCCGCCGAGCATACCGAGACCGTTCGCGTCGGCGGGTTTCCCTACGGGTGCCAGGTGTGCGAAGTGGAAGTGGACCCCGAAACGGGCGTCGTGGAAGTCGTTCGCCTTGCCGCGGTCGACGACGTCGGCCGCGCGATCAATCCGCTCATTCTCCACGGGCAGACCCACGGCGGAATCGCGCAAGGCGTCGGCCAGGCGCTGCTCGAGGAATGCCGTTACGACGCCGAGTCGGGGCAGCTGCTGTCGGCTTCTTTCATGGATTACGCGATGCCGAGGGCGGATTGCTTCCCCGGGTTTGCGACCCAGTTGAGCGAAGTACCTTCCACGACCCACCCTCTCGGCATCCGCGCCGGAGGTGAAGGCGGCACGACGCCCGCGCTCGCCGCGGTCATCAATGCAATCGTGGACGCGCTCGCGGAATTGGGCGTCACGCACATCGAGATGCCGGCGACGCCGGAGCGCGTCTGGCGCGCCATCCGCGCGGCTCGCGAACGCAGCGGCTGAGCGGAGGGGCGGCCGCGATGCAGGGCTCTCGGGCCCGACCGCCGCGCGCCTATTTCGCCGGCCTTCTGAGATATCTTCCGCCTGCTGCGCCGACCACGTTGCCGTCGCGATAGATGGGCCGGCCGCGCAGGAACGTGGTCTTCACGCGCCCGGTCAGCTCCTGTCCTTCGAACGGGGTGTAGCCTTGCGCGGACTCCGAGTCGGCGGCGCGGACGACGAACGACTCGTCCGGGTCCACGAGCACGAGGTCCGCATCAAACCCCGGAGCGATGTCGCCCTTGGCGAGCAGCCCGTAGCGCCGCGCCGGATTCCAGGAAAGGACCTCGGCGATGTGGTTGTAGCCCATGCCGCGCTTGCGTCCCTCGCTCAGCACCCCGGAGAGCAGGTACTCGGTGCCCCCGAACCCGGATCTTGCGAGCCAGATGTCCTTCGGAAATTGCGCGCTGTACTTCTGTTCGGTGGCGCAGCAGGCGTGATCGCTGACGATCCAGTCGACCTTGCGCTCGAGCACCGCCTCCCAGAGCGCCTCGACGTCGGCGCGCGGGCGGATCGGCGGGTTCACTTTGGCGAGCACGCCGCACGCGCAGTCGGTGTCGAGGAGCAGGTGACCGACCGTCACTTCGCGCCGGAAGTGAATGTGCGGAAATATCTTCTGCATCATCAGCGCGGCATCGATCGCCTTCTTCGAGGACAGGTGCAGCAGGTTGATGTTCAGGCACTCGGTCTCGTAGGCGAGGTAGGAGGCGATCCAGATCGCGAGGCCCTCCGCATGCGGCGGGCGCGCGGCACTGTAGGCGGCGAGCCCGTCCAGCCTGCCTTCGCGCTCGACGATCTTGGTGTAGGCGGTGAGGATTTCGGCAAGCTCGCAGTGCAGGCTCACGCTGATGTGCTCGGCGATCTCCGGGCGCGCGAGCATCAGCCGCCGCGCCGAGCGCATGATGAATTCGAAGTGCGCGACGTCGTAGCGCTCCTCCGGGCCGATCATGAGGAACTCGTTCTGGCTCGACGAGCGGCCGTGCAGCCCGTAGCCGCCGTAGAACATGAAGATCTTGAACGAAGGCACGCCCCAGTCGGTGAGCAGCGATTCCATCTCGTCGATGTGGCCCGCCTCGATGGGCGCGAGGTGGTAGCCGTAGTCCACCCAGTAGTTCCCTTCGGAGAGCCGCAACACCTCGGGCATGAACTGGCGGTACGGCCCGCCGCGGTTGAGGTAGTACTGCCCGGTGCGGAAATAGGTGAGGCTCGTGGTCGTCCCGCCCATCGCCGCCGCCTTGCTCTCGGAGACGGCGTCCTGCGCGAGGTCCCGGTAGATGCCGATGTGCATGTGCGCGTCTACGCAGCCCGGAAAGCCGAGCAGATTGTTTCCGTCGATCACTTCGTTTGCGTCCTCCGGCCGGATGGCGCGGGCGAGCCCCGCGAACTTTCCGGCTTTGATTCCGACATCGAGAAGCTCGACCGCATTCTTGTTCGGGCGTACGACGCGGACGTTCTTGACGAGGAGATCGTAGGGACGGGTCATTCGGGTTCCGCCTGCCGCGCGCTCCTCTCGCGTGTGAGCCGCTTCTCCAGATGCGGCAGCAGCCCGCCGTCTCGGATCATCTGCATGAGGTGCGGGGGAATCGGCTCGCAGGCGAGCGTTTCGCCGGTGGTGAGATTGTCGATTCTCCCCGATTCGGCGTCGACGCGCAGCCGGTCGTCCGCGCGGATGCGCTTCGCCTCCGCGCACACGAGTGCCGGCAGGCCCAGGTTGAGCGCATTGCGGTAGAAAAGGCCGGCGAAGGATTCCGCGACGAGCGCCGCGACCCCGAGATGCTTGAGCGCCTGCGGCGCCTGCTCGCGCGAGGAGCCCGCGCCGCAATTGCGCCCCGCGACCAGCACGTCGCCGGGTCGCACCTCTGTTGCGAAGCGCGGCTCGACCGCCTCCAGACAGTGGCGCGCGATCTCCTCGATGCCGAACTTCATGTACTGGCCCGGCGCGAGGGCGTCGGTGTTGAGATTGTCGCCGAAGCGCCAGACGCGGCCGGCGTGCTGCGAGGGGCTTGGCGGGCGGGCGGTCATAGGTCGGGTTCGGGGTGAAGCGCGGGTGAAGGAGCGAGATCGTAACACCGGTGAGCGGGGCCGTTGCGCAGCGGCGCATCGCGCCGCACCACGGCGGTCGTGCCAGGAAATTGGGCGGAGGGATGACGGGGCAGCAAGGAACGTTCTACTAGGCTGCGGCACAAAGCTGTGAATTGGCTACGGTGAAGGCTGGGCGCAAATCGGGGAGGGCTAGCGAGGCTTGGCTAACTGATTATCTGTCCGGCTTAGCTGCGGTGTCGAATTTGCTGGCGGGCATGGCTCCACCTTGCGAGCCTTGCTGAGGAATGTGGTGATCTGCCCAGCTATCCCCTTGTTTTCCTCGACCTTGCCGTAGTTGTCGACGAAGCTCACGAGTAGAGCGCGGCCGTCGAGCCGTTCCTGCGCGAGACGCCGACACTCACGCTCGGCTGCCTCACGCGCTTCCTGCTCGGCAAGCTGGCGGGCACGGGCTTCTGCCTCCGCCCTCTCCTGACGCTCGCGCTCTTCCTGGGCCTTGCGCGCGGCCTCGGCCTCCAGCCGGCGGCGCTCAGCGGCGAGCCGCTCCTCCTCGGCAGCCCGCTGCTTCCGGGCGGCCTCTTCCCGGGCAAGCTGCTCGGCGCGCTCACGCTCGAGGCGCTCGCGCGCGGCGCGCTCCTCGGCTTCCCTCCGGGCCCTGGCCTGCCGCTCTTCTTCTTCGAGCTCGGCGCGCCGCTGGGCCTCAGTGAGCTCAATGCACATCAGGTTGCCGCCGTCCATATGGACGATTCTGGTGCAGACCTGCCTGCTCACCTTGCGCGTCGGATCCATCGGCGGTGGCACATTGGCTTTATCCTGCGATCTGCTACTGCAGGGGGCCGCGAGCACGAGGACGAGGACGACGGTTATGCTCTTGTTCATGGCTCCCCCTTCAGGTTCCGTAGGCGCGCGGCGCCAGAACTGCGTGAATTGACTTCGAAGCGAAGGATACGCGCAGCGCGCCCGGCGCGCTGCGACAAAATCCCGCATCAGCAGCCACGCCTCGGTGGTTCACTTGCATAGCGCCCGCAGATTGCGCCGTGTCCCCAACCAATCTCCCAAACTCTTCCAGGCCGCCTTTGGCGTGCAGTGGCGTAGAATCGCGCTCGCCGACGCCAAACGGCGCGTTCCGACGGGGAGGCAGACCTGTTAATCTGTAGGTCCGGGTTCGAACCCCGGTCGGGGGCGTACTTGGCGTCCGCTATCGACCCAAAGCGGCCATTGGGCGGAGGGATGACGGGGCAGCAAGGAACGTTCTACGAGGCTGCGGCACGAAGGTGTGAATTGGCTACGGTGAAGGCTGGGCGCAAATCGGGGAGGGCTCAGTATGGGGATACGCGAGGGAACAGCCGTGATGGTGCTTGCATTGGCATTAACCGCGTGCGAATCGGGTTTCAGCGAAGCAGATATCGAGCAGGCAAAGCAAAGCATTCGATCAGAGTACGAGAAACGGCCCGGACTGACTGTTGTTGATGTTCAGATGATCAAAGAGTCCCCGACTAAGCTAACCGGTTTCGTAAAAATCAAACCAAAAGGTTTGCCCAAATCGTCGGGCACGTTGGGCGAGATTTTGAAGAGTTGCTCCGCAACATTCGGCGAAAACAGGCAATACATCTGGCGGTGCGAATAAGCCTGACTGCCGAGCTGTTTTTCCTAGGCCCGAACGTCCGCTTTTGGCCGTTTTCTGCCATTCGAGTCGTTGCGCTTCAAGGGTTGGTGCCACCGAACAACGGCTTCTAAGGCGACTCGCCGCAAGTGGCGCGCCCGAAGCGGGACGTTCGCGAGGTAGGCGAGCGACGCTACGCGAGCAGCTCGCGCGGATCGCCGATCGTGCCGCGCACAGCCGCCGCGGCGACGGTGTAGGGCGAGCCGAGGTAGACGTTGGAGGCCGGATCGCCCATCCGCCCCTTGAAGTTGCGCGCGATGCTGGAGATGATGTTGATGTTCGGCCCGAAGCGGTAGCCGTAGCCCGCGCAGGCGCCGCAGGCGGTCGCGAAGAGCTTCGCTCCCGCGGCTTCGAGCACGCCGAGCGTGCCTTCGGCGCGCGCCGTTTCCTGGTCCTTGAGCGAGGCGGGCGCGACGATCAGCTCGATCGCCGCTTTCCTTCCCTTCAGCACGCGCGCGGCCATGCGCAGGTCCTCGAGCTTCGCGCCGGTGCAGGCGCCGATGTAGGCGACATCGACGCGCGTTCCGGCAAGATCGGACGCAGGCCGCGCGTTCGCCGGGCTGTGCGGCGCGGCGACCTGGGGCACGAGCGCAGCGGCGTCGAAGTCGTGGCGCTCGCGAAGCGGCGCCTGCGGGTCGGTGCGCCAGCCGTCGGTTTCGATTTCCCGCACGCCGGCGGAGCGAAGATACGCGCGCGTCACTTCGTCCGGCGCGATGAGCCCGGTCTGCGCGCCGATCTCGGCGGTCATGTTGGCGAGGGTCATGCGCTCCTGCATGGGCAGCGCCGCGATCGCCTCGCCGTCGAACTCGACCGCCTGGTACTGCGCGCCGTCCAGGCCGAACCTGCCGGCGAGAAACAGCATCATGTCCTTCGCCGTCACGCCGTCCGGAAGGCGGCCGCGCCAGCGCAGCAGGATCGTCTCGGGGACCCGCAGCCAGATCTCTCCCGTCACCACGACGCCGAGCATCTCGGTCGCGCCGATGCCGAACATGTAGGCGCCGAACGCGCCGCCGGTGGGCGAATGGCTGTCGCCGCCGACCGCGAACATCCCCGGCCGCAGGTGGCCTTTTTCCGGCAGCACCACGTGGCAGATGCCGATCCCGTCGTAGAAGTTCTTCACCCCGACCGCGCGCGCCCAGTCGCGCGTCACGCGCTGGATCGTGCGGCTTTCCTCGTCGTCGGCGGGCAGGAAGTGATCGGTGATGAGGACGATGCGCTCGGGGTCCCAGACCTTCGCGCCGAGGCGCTCGAGCATGGGTTGCAGGCGCCGCGGGCCGCTCGAATCGTGGAACATGGCGAGGTCCACCCTGCAGGTAACGATCTCGCCGGGAGCCACCGCGTCGCGGCCGGCGGCACGGGCGATGATCTTCTGCGCGAGCGTCTGCAGCACGGTCAGATTCCCAGGTAGGCGCGCCTGAGAGCGCCGTTGTCGAGCAGCTCGGCGGGGGTGCCGTGGAATACCATGGCGCCATTTTCGAGCACGCAGGCGCGATGCGCAATCTCGAGCGCCTGGCCGACGTTCTGCTCGACGAGCAGAATCGACAATCCTTCGGCGTTCAGCCGCTTCACCAGCGAGAACATCTCGTCGACCAGCATCGGCGAGAGCCCGAGCGAAGGCTCGTCGAGGACGAGCAGCCGCGGTTCGGCCATCAGCGCGCGGCCGATCGCGAGCATCTGCTGCTCGCCGCCGGAGAGCGTGCCGGCGCGCTGCGCGGTCCGCTCCTCCAGCCGCGGAAATACGGAGAAGACGCGCTCCATGTTCCGCGCGCGGTGCTCGCGGCCGCGGCGATAGCTGCCGAGCTCGAGGTTCTCGCGCACCGAAAGATTCGGAAACACACGCCGGCCCTCGGGCACCTGGATCAGACCGGCGGCGACGATGTCGGTGTGGCGCGCGCCGGTGATGTCGCGCCCCTCGAACGCGACGCGGCCGCCGGACGCGGGGACAAGGCCGCATAGCGTATTGTTGAGGGTGGATTTGCCGGCGCCGTTCGAGCCGAGGACCGCGACGATCTCGCCCGCGCCGATGTTCAGGTCGATGCCGCGCAGCACTTCGACCGCGCCGTAGCCGCCTCTGAGCGCGCTCACCTCAAGCATGGGCCTCGTTCCCGGACGTCCGCAGGCGTTCCGCCGCGCCGCGGCCGAGATACGCTTCGATGACGCGCGGATCGCGCGTCACGTCGGCGGGCTTGCCCTCGGCGATCAGCTGCCCGTTGTTGAGCACCCAGGTGTGCTCGGACAGATTCATCACCGCCTGCATCACGTGCTCGATCATGAGCACCGTGACGCCGCCGTCGCGGATCGAGCGGATCACCGGCGACATCTCCGAGACTTCCTGCGGGTTGAGGCCTGCGAGCACCTCGTCGAGCAGGAGAAGCTTCGGCTCTGTCGCGAGCGCGCGAGCAAGCTCCAGGCGCTTGCGCCCCGCAATGGTGAGATCCCGCGCCGGCTTGTCGAGCCGGCCGGCAAGGCCGACGCGCAGCGCGACGCTCTCCGCGTGGGCGAGCGCCACCTTGCGCTGCGCCCGGTGCAGGTGCGATCCCACCGCGATGTTCTCCCGCACCGTCTGCCCTGCGAACGGCTGCACGATCTGGAAGGTGCGCGTCATTCCCAGGCGGCAGATGCGGTGCGGCGCAAGCCCGGTGACCTCCTGCCCGAGGAAGCTCACCGAGCCCGCGTCGGGCTCGAGGAACCCGGAGAGAATGCCGAACAGCGTGGACTTTCCCGCGCCGTTGGGACCGATGAGCGACGTGATGCTGCCCGCCCGAACGGCGAGGGTCACATCGTCGACCGCCTTCAGGCCGCCGAAGCTGATCGACACATGGCGCGCTTCCAGCATCTCAAGCGGCCCTCGCGAAGCGCCGGAACAATCCGCCGATGCCGCGCGGCAGGAACGTGACCATCGCGATCAGCACCGCTCCGTAGATCATCAGGCTCACACCGGGTGCGTCGCCCATCAGATTGCGGGTGAGCTCGCCGAGCAGCTTGAGCGCCGCGGCGCCGAGGAGCGGGCCGAAAACCGTGCCCAGCCCGCCGACGATCGGGCCGAGCAGCGCCTCGACGGACACCGCGGGTCCGTAGGCGATGTGGGGATCGATGTAATGGAAATATTGCACGTAGAACGCCCCGCCCGCCGCCATCAGCCCCGCCGAAATCACGATCGCCTGGAGCTTCACGCGGAACACATCCACGCCGAGCGCCGCGGCCGAGTCTTCGTTGTCGCGCACCGCCGTCAGCCACGCGCCGTAGCGCGAGCGCTCCAGCCACCAGGAGAGCAGAAAGCCCGCGAGCGTCAGGACGAGGATAACGTATAGAAACCCCGCCTTGCCCTGGAACTGGAAATCGAGCGCAGAGGACTTGAGCGGCACGAGCAGGCCCACGCCGCCGCCGGTGAACTTGACCGAGTTGGCGAGAATGCGAAAAACTTCCGCGAAGGCGAGCGTCACCAGCGCGAAGTACGAGCCGCGCAGCCCGTAGCGGAACGAGAGCGCGCCGACGAGGGCACCCGTCGCGGCGCCGCAGGCGATCGCAAAGGGCAGGCACAGCCAGGCATTCACCCCGAAATGGACCTGAAGGGCGGCGCTCGCGTAAGCGCCCGTGCCGAAAAACGCTGCGTGACCGAAAGAATACTGCCCGCCGAAGCCGGCGAGGATATTCCAGGCCTGGCCGAGCAGCGTGGCATAGAGCGTCATGATGACCAGATTGAGGACGACGCCCGACGAGACGAACGCGGGCAGGAGCGCCACGGCGCCGCAAAGCACGAGAATCGCGCAGAGCGTCTTCAAACTACGTCCGCGCGCCGAAAATCCCCTGCGGCCGGAACAGCAGGATGGCGATGAAGATGACGAAGATGCCGATCTGGCCGAGGCTCTCTCCCAGCCACAACCCGCCGACCGATTCGACCACGCCGATGATAAAGCCGCCGAGCAGCGCGCCGGCGAAGCTGCCCATGCCGCCCAGCACGACGATGGTGAAGGCGATCAGCACGAAGCCGTTTCCGACCTGCGGATTGACGTAGTACGCTGGCAGCAGGAAGCACGCGGCGGCGCCGAGGCATGCGAGGCCGATACCGAAGCTCATCGCGAAAACGTGCTCGACGTCGATGCCGACCAGCTTCGCGCCCCGGCGTTCCCTGGCTACGGCCCGGATCGCGCGCCCGAGGTCGCTGCGCGTGATGAACGCGAGCAGGATCGCCGTGGCGGCGAGCGCGCCGAAGAAGGCGACGACTTTCGGCGTTGAGATCATCGCGCCGGCGATATCGACGGTCGAGAACGTGTAGGGCGTTTCAATGGTGCGCGTGTCCGAGCGCCACGCGTACAGCGCGAAGTTCTCCAGGATGAGGGTGAGCCCGAGCGTGGCGAGAAGGATGTTCTCGTCCTTTCCGTGGCTCGCGCGGCCGATGACGAAGCGCTGCAGGGCGTAGCCCAGCGCGAACATGCCCGGGACCATGATGGGAAGGGCCGCGTAGGGATCGAGCCCCAGTTTCGCGTTGAGAAAGAACACGCCGTAGAGCGCGATCATCAGCAACGCACCATGGGCGAAGTTGATGATGTGCAGCACGCCGTAGATCAGCGTCAACCCGAGCGCGATCAGCGCGTAAACCGCCCCGGTCGTCAGACCGTTGAGCAGCGACGGAAAGAGAATCGACAGCTCGAGCACGGCAATGACCGGCTTGCACGGTCCCGCTCCGAAGAGCGATCCGGACCGGGGTGGAGGAGCTTCAGGCCTTCCAGGGGAACACCGGCTCGGATTCGGCGTAAGTGTTGGGCAGCACCACCCGAATGTCGCCCTTCAGGACTTGCAGCACCAGCGCCTGCGCGCCCTGATTCTGGCCGTTGACGAAGCGCGTAGGTCCGTAAGGCATGAAGTGCTTGTCCCAGGTGGAGGACGCCAGTGCGTCGATGACCGCCTCGCGTTTCGCCGACCCGGCGCGCTCGATGGCGTCGGCGAGCAGGTAGACCGACTGGTAGTTGAGGTACACCTCGTAGGTGTAGAACTGGTTCAGCTTTTCGACTTTGCGCCGCAGCGCGATCGCCCGCTTGTCTTTCGGGTTGTACCAGTGATTGCAGTCGATCACGCCGTTTGCCACGTCCGGAAATTCCTTCACGAACTTGAACGACGAGGCCGCGCCGCCCAGCACGGAGTAGATCGCCATCGGGCGGACGTTCTGCTGCTTCATGGTACGCACGAGCAGCACGTATTCGTTGTAGTAGTTCGCCGGGATGACGATGTCGGGGTTCAGCGCCTTCATGCGCAGAACGATGTTGTTGAAGTCGCGCGTCGGGTTGGCGTGCTTGACCACCTCCAGCACCTGATAGCCCATTCCCGGGAGCTGGCTCGCGAGAAGACCGGCCGTACCGGTGCCGAACAGCGACTCCTCGTGGACGACCATCACGGTCTTCGCCGGCTTGCGGGCAAGCGTGTTCATGATGTGCAGATCGTTGATCGCCGCCTCGGTGATGACCTTGTACCCGGGGCCGAAGCGGAAAGTGTTCTTCAGGCCGCGCTCGACTATTTGATCGGCGACGCCGACGTCCACGAGGTGGGGAATGTCGTATTTTGCGGCCGCCTGCGTTGTCGCCAGGCATATCGCGCTGGCGTACGAGCCGACGATCGCCGACACCCCGGCTTCATTCATTTTTTCCACTTCCGACACGCCGACCTCGGGTTTGGATTGCGCATCGCCCAGGACCGCTTCGAGTTTCGCGCCGCCCATGGACTTGATGCCTCCGGCGGCGTTGATCTCGTCGATGGCAAGCTGCGCGCCGAACCGGCACAGCTGGCCCGAATAGGCGAGAAAACCGGTCACCGGATGGAGGACGCCGACCTTTATGGGCGCCGCCTGCGCAGCGGCAATGCCCTGGAAACCGAAGGTCCCGGCCGCGGCGGCGGCCGAAAGTCCGGCTGACTGCTTGAGAAACTTGCGGCGGCGTTGCTGGATGCTCACGTTGCTTCCTCCGTTTGGGGGTCTATGAGCGCGCGATTAGCCGATCGACGCCGGTTACGGTTTCTTCGCCAGCACCGCGCGCCAGCGGGTCATTTCCGATTGCAGGAATTTGCCGAGCTCTTCGGGCGTGCTGTGCTTCGCGACCAGGCCCATGTCGGTGAAGCGTTTGCTGAGGTCCGGGTTCGCGAGCGCGGCGCCGATTTCGGCGTTCAGCTTCTGCACGATCGCGCGCGGCGTGCCGGCGGGCGCGAACACGCCGCCCCAACTCGAGAAATCGTAGCCGGGCACGCCGCCTTCGGTTGCCGTCGGGATGTCCGGAAATGATGGGTTACGCTGAGGCGTGGTGACCGCCAGCGCGCGCAGGTTCCCCGCCTTGATGTGCGGCCCCGCGGCGGCGAGTGGATCGATCATGAACGAGATGCGGTTCGCGATCAGGTCGGGATGCGCGGCGGAACTGCCCTTGTACGGGACTTCCGTCATTTTCCCGAGCCCGCCGGCCGTCTGCGCAAACAGCAGCGTCGCCAATTGCTGCGGGCTGCCATCTCCGGTGGTGCCGTAAGTGATCTTGCCGGCATTGTCCTTGATGTACTTGATGAGTTCCTGCAGCGATTTCACGGGCGACTGCGAGCTCACCACGAAAACGTACGGCGTGAGGTGCGTAAGCGAGACTGGCGCGAAGTCCTTGATGGTGTCGAACGGCAGGTCCGTCAACAGGATCGGATTGGTTGCCATGTTGGCCGCCGCCTGCAGCAGGGTGTAGCCGTCGGGCTCGGCTTTCGCAACCATGGCCGCGCCGATGGTGTTCGACGCGCCCGGACGGTTGTCTACGATCACCTGCTTGCCGAGCGAAACGGAAAGCCTTTCGCCGAGCAAGCGCGCCACGATGTCGCTCGGTCCGCCAGTCGTGACGGGCACGACAAAGCGTATGCTCTTGGTCGGGTATGCCGATTGGCTATGTGCGGCGAGCGGCGCAACAGCGATTGTGAATGACGCGGCGGCGATCAGCATGTGACGCATCGATTCGTCCCTCGATTTTGTGGCAGCATGAGGTGGCAAGTATACTTGCTTGCGCGAACCGGCCCACGCTCCGGGCGCTGGTTCAGTACATGGCGGAGCAGGCTATCATGGCCGCTCCGGTTGCCGTGGACGACCTGTTCGTTCCCGTGGCGGGCACGTCCTAGCGCGTCGCCTGGATCGCGCCTCGCAACACCTCGACCATCCTCCCGATCTCCGCCTGCGTGGAAATGAACGGCGGCGCCATGGCGATGGTGTCGCCGCTGAAGCGAAACAGCATGCCTTCCTCCATGCCGTGCTCGAAGACCTTGAGCCCGCGCGCGCCGGGCCTGGCCTGCCCATTTTCGCGAAGGGGCTCGAGCTCGACCGCCGCCGTGAGCCCGATGTTGCGGATGTCCGCGACACCCGGCTCGCCCTTCAGCGAATGCACGGCCTGCTCGAGCACGGGCTCGAGCTCGCGCGCCCGCTTGAAGGAGCCCTCTTCCTCGATCGCGTCGAGCGTGGCATGCGCCGCGGCCGCGGCCATGGGGTGGCCCGAATAGGTGTAGCCGTGGAACAGCTCCACCGCGATCTCGGGGCCGGTCATGAACGCGTCGTAGATCGCGGGTTTCACGATCACCCCGCCCATGGGGATGACGCCGTTGGTGACGATCTTGGCGAAGGTGATCATGTCGGGCATGACGCCGAAGCGCTGCGCGCCGAAGGGCTCGCCCAGGCGCCCGAACCCGGTGATCACCTCGTCGAAGACGAGCAGGATGCCGTGCTTGTCGCAGATCGCGCGCAGCCGCTCGAGATAGCCTGCCGGCGGCACGATCACCCCGCCCGAGCCCTGCATGGGCTCGACGATGACCGCGGCGATCGTCGAAGCGTCGTGCAGCGCGACCAGGCGCTCGAGTTCCTCGGCCAGGTGCGCGCCCCACTTCGGCTGGCCGCGCGAGAACGCCATCTCGGCGGCGTTGTAGGTGTGCGGCAGGTGATCGACGCCCTGCAGGAGGAGCGGCGCGAACATCTTGCGGTTGGGCGCGATGCCGCCGACCGAAATCCCGCCGATGCCCACGCCGTGATAGCCGCGCTCGCGGCCGAACAGGCGCGTGCGCGCCGCTTCGCCCTTCATGCGGTGATACGCGACCGCGATCTTGAGCGCGGTGTCCACCGCCTCGGAGCCCGAGTTGGCGAAGAAGACCTGGCTCATTCCCGCGGGCGCGAGTTCGACGATGCGCTCGGCGAGCGAAAAGATCTTCGGATGCCCCATCTGGAACGCGGGGCTGTAGTCGAGTTCCTTCACCTGTCGCGCCACGGCCTCTGCGATCTTCGGATGGCCGTGGCCGAGCGGGCAGCACCACATGCCCGAGATGCAGTCGAACAGACGAGCGCCCTCGGCGGTCGTGTAGTACGCGCCCTCGGCGCGCGCGAGGATTCTCGACCGGGGGTTTTTCTTGAAGTAGCGATTGTGGGTGAAGGGCATCCAGTAGGCCCCGGTCCGGAGGGTGGCGGCCTGCTGCATCACTGCAGTTTCGTGTTTCATGAGGCACCTCACACTTTATCCGGCAGAGAGCTTACACTGGCTGCCATAAATTGGAATGGGCGATGCGGAAGCGGCCGGGCCGGGCGGCCGTCCGGGATCGGGAGCGCACCAGAAAAGGAGGAAGCAAATCCTATGTATTCCAATATGGTCGTCGTCTTCAACTTCATCATCAGCCAGTGGAGCCTCACGCCGCAGGCGTTCAAAGAAGCGGTGCTCGCTGCGGCTCTCACCAAATGCGTGCTCGCGGTGATCTGGTGGACAACGCGCATGCTGGTCGCGAAATTTCCAGCGAACGCCACGTTGTCGGTTTTCCAGGGTATGCTCAATAAGCGGCCGGCGAAGCTCGTGGTGCTCGTTCTCGACATCACGCTGATCGACGTGTTCCTGTTCTTCGCCTGCGTGGCGCTTCTCGACCTGCACCGCGGCTTCTCGGTCTTTTCGCTGTGGACGGCGGCGCTGTTCTCGTTCCTGCTGGTCTACATGGTGATGGTCGCCCACGCGGACATCAAGAAGTACTAGCGGGCCCGGCATGCCGCTCTCCCACATCGAGCATTACCTCGTCCTCTCCGACGAAATCGACGCGACGCGCGACTGGTACCGCGACGTGCTCGGCATGCAGGAGGGCTGGCACCCGGAGTTCGGCTTTCCCGTGTACTGGATGTACCTCGACGGCGTGGACGTGGTCCACATCGGCAAGAGCGCGAAGCACGCGAGCGACAGCCAGAAGGCCTACCTCGGGCGCCTCGCGCAGGATCTCGGCGCGGGCACGGGCGCGATCGACCACATCGCGTTCCGCGCGAAGGGCCTGAAGCAGATCATGACGCAGCTGCGCCGCAACAAGGTCGAATTCAGCGAGCGGCGCGCGAACGGGCAGGCGCTCTACCAGCTGTTCATGTACGACCCGAACGGCATCAAGGTCGAGTTGAACTTCGATGCCGCCGAAGCGCAAGGCGTCGACCCGGAGATCACCGCGGAGAAACTGGCGGCGCGGAAGAACCGGTAGCCTTCCATCTGACCCGAGCATGCGTCTGATCACTTTTTCCGTGCGCGGCACGGGCTCCCCGCGGATCGGGGTGCGGGTCGCCCGCCAGGTGCTCGATCTCGCCGCCGCTGCGGGCGTCGCCGGCGAACCGGCGCCGCCCGCGCGCATGAAGGACCTGCTCGCCGCGGGCGATCCGGCGATGAAGCGGGTGCGCCGGTTGTCCGCGGAGGCGGACGCAGACCGCGAGGGGTTCGCTGCGGCCCTGCTCGATGAGCGCGAGATTCGCTACCTGCCGCCCATCCCCGACGCCGACAAGTTCCTGTGCGCGGGGAAGAATTACCGCACGCATCTCGAGGAATTGAAGCGGAATGACCTGTTGACCGAGATGCCGCAGGAGCCGACCGGTTTCATCAAGCTCAACTCTGCCTTGAGCGGCCACAACGCGCGAGTCGCCCGGCCCGAGGGCATCGTCAGTCTCGATTACGAGCCGGAGCTGGTGTTCGTCATCGGAAAGCGCGCCCTGGGCGCGAAGAAGAAGGACGCTTTCGACCACGTCGCCGGGGTCACGATCCTGAACGATCTCACCTGCCGCGACCTGCAGAAGCGCGAGGTCGCCTCGGGCTCGCGCTTCTGGACCGGCAAGAACATCCCGGGCTTCGGGCCCTTGGGGCCCGAGATCGTGACGATGGACGAGATCCGCGACCCCTACGATCTGTGGATGACTTGCTCGGTGAACGGCAAGGAGCGCATGCGCGTCAACACGAGCGACCAGATCTGGAAGCTGCCCGACCTGCTCGAGCATTTCTCGCGCTTCATCCCGATCGAGCCGGGCGACATGTTCGCGACCGGCGCCCCCGGCGGAGTCGCCGTGGGCAAGCCGAACGCGGCGGAACTGTTCTTGAAGCCCGGCGACGTGGTCGAATGCTCGATCGAGGGCGTGGCGACGCTGCGCACCCATATCGTTTCGCCCGGATCAGTCGAACGCCGTGCCCATGCAGCATGATTCACTGTCGGAGGAAGCCATGAAAGGAATCGTGAAATCAGTACGCGGGTTCGGCCTGGCCGCGCTCGTCGCATCGGCCCCGGCCGCAGCGCAGGTGACCCTCAACGCGAGCTCCTGGGTGCCGCCCGGGCACCCGATCACCGCGACCATGCTGGTGCCACTGTGCGGGGACATCGAAAAGGCGACCGCAGCCCGCGTGAAGTGCAACATCCTGCCCAAGGCGCCCGTCGGGGCGGTGCAGACTTTCGACGGCGTCAAGGATGGCCTGATGGACCTGTCGTTCGTCACGCACGGTTACACGCCGGGCCGCTTCGCGCTCACCGACGCGCCCGAATTCCCGTTCATGGGCGAGACCGCCGAGGCGACTGCGGTCGCCTATCAGCGCATCTACGAGCGCATGCTCGCCGGGGCGAACGAGCACAGGGATGTCGTGCTGCTCTCGGTATTCACCCACGGTCCCGGACAGATGTACAACACCAAGCACGCGATCAACACCCTCAAGGACCTCGAGGGGCTGAAGATCCGCGTCGGCGGCGGCTTGGTGAACGACATCACCCGGAACCTCGGCGCGGTGCCCATGCTCAAGCCCGCCCCGGAGAGCTACGAGCTGCTCTCCACCGGTGTCGCCGACGGCCTGTTCTTCCCCAAGGAGTCGCCGCTCTCCTTCAAGCTCGTGCCGCTCATCAAGCACGTCACTTACGTTCCGGGCGGGCTGTACAACGTGAGCTTCGCGTGGATCGCGAATCGGGCGAAGTGGAACCAGATCTCGGAAGCCGACCGCAAGGCGATCCAGCCGCTCCTCGGCGAGGCGCTCGCGCGCCGCTCCGGCCGGGCCTGGGACACGGCCGACGCGAAGGGTGAAGCGGCGGTGCGCGAGGCCAAGATCCCGATCGTCATCGCGAGCGCTCAGTTCCGCGCCGAGATCAGGGCGAAGACCGAGCCGCTCGAGAAAGAGTGGATCGAGAAGAAAGCCAGGCCCAAGGGCGTCGATGGAGAGGCGGTGCTGAAGGCCCTGCGCGCCGAGATCGCGAAGCTGCAGAAGAAATAGTCGCCGGGCAATCACCGCGCCGCGAGCTCGCGTGAAACCCCGCCAGCCGCTCGACTGGTTCGACCGCGCGCTCGTGCCGCTGCTCGGTTACGCTGCTGCTGCGGTGATGTTCTGCCTGATGCTGCTCACCTGCGTCGACGTCGTCGGGCGCTATTTCCTGAACAAGCCGCTCACCGGCGGCTTCGAGCTCACCGAGGTGCTGCTCGCCTCGCTCATCTTCGCGGGCCTGCCGCTCGTCACCTTGCGCGGCGACCACATCACCGTCGACCTGTTCGATCCGATGACGCCGGACTGGCTGTTCCGCATCCAGCACGCGCTCGCGTCGCTCATCGGCGCGGCCTGCACCGGGTATCTCTCCTGGCGCCTGTGGCTGCGCGCCGAGGACCTCGACCGCGCGGGCGAGACCACCTCGCAACTGCAGTTCAAGCTCGCCTGGCTCACCTACGCGATGGGCATCCTCATGGCGCTCACCGCGGCGGCCCTGCTCGTGACCCTGTTCCGCCGGCCGCATCGCCACATTCCCGGCGAGGGGCCGCTCGCATGACCGAGGGCCTCGCCGGGCTTGCCGCCTTTCTGCTGCTTGCCTTCCTCCGTGTCCCGATGGCCTTCGCCATGGGGATCGTGGGCTTCTTCGGTTTCGCCTGGAAAGTCAATTTCGGCGCGGCGGCGTCGATGATCGCGCAGACCACCTACGAGACCGGGCTCGCCTACACGCTGTCGGTGATCCCGCTCTTCATCCTCATGGGAAATTTCGTGGTGCGGGCGCGCATGTCCGAGGAACTCTACCACGCTGCCTACACCTTTCTCGGCGACAGGCGCGGCGGCCTCGCCATGTCCACCATCGTCGCCTGCGCGGGTTTCGGGGCGATCTGCGGCTCGTCCATAGCAACGGCGGCGACCTTCAGCAAGGTCGCCTATCCGTCGATGCGCAAGTTCGGCTACAAGGACACGCTCGCCGCGGGCTCCATCGCCGCGGGCGGCACGCTCGGCATCCTGATCCCGCCTTCGGTGATCATGGTGATCTACGGCATCATGACCGAGACCAATATCGGCAAGCTCTTCGCGGCCGGAATTTTCCCGGGCGTCGTGGCGACGCTGCTCCTGTGCCTCGCCGTCGCGTGGATGACCTGGCGGGATCCGCAGGCCGGCCCGCCGGGCGAGCGCAGCTCCTGGGCGGTGCGGCTCGAGGCGATCAAGCGCGTCTGGCCGGTGGTTTTGCTGTTCCTCGTCGTGATCGGCGGGATCTACGCCGGCGTGTTCACCGCGACCGAGGGCGCGGGAATCGGCGCGGGGGGCGCGCTCCTCTTCGCGCTGGCGCGCCGCGCGCTCAGCTGGAGGACCTTCGTGGAGGTCCTGATCGAGAGCGTGCGCACCACCTCGATGCTGTTCATGATCCTGATCGGCGCGCTCATCTTCGCCAACTTCATCAACTACACGACGATGCCTTCGGACCTGAAGGGCTTCGTCACCCGGTTCGCGCTGCACCCGATTCTCGTGATCGTGGCGATCTGCGCGATCTACGTGGTGCTCGGCACGGCGATGGAGGAGCTGTCGATGATCCTCCTCACGGTGCCGCTGTTCTTTCCCGTCGTGACCGCGCTCGGATTCGATCCGATCTGGTTCGGGATCATCATCGTGATCGTCGTCCAGATCGGCCTCATCAGCCCGCCGGTAGGGATGAACATCTTCGTCGTGAAGAGCCTGCTTCGCCACCTGACGATAGGCACGGTGTTCCGCGGCGTGTTTCCCTTCAACGTGGCGCTCGTCGCGCTGCTCGCGATCGTGGTCGCCTTTCCGCAGCTGGCTACCTGGCTGCCCGGGTTCATGAAATGATGCGCGCAATGGATCAGCTCGAGCCGATCGAGAAGGCGAACGTCGACGAGCTGCGCACCCTGCAGCTCGAACGCCTGCGCTGGACACTAGTGCACGCGCACGAGAAGGTGCCGCACTACCGCAAGAGCTTCGACGCCGCGGGCGTTCACCCGGGTGATCTGAAAGATCTCGCAGACCTGGCGAAGTTTCCGTTTACCACCAAGGCCGACCTGCGCGCCAACTATCCCTTCGGCATGTTCGCGGTGCCCATGGACAGAATCGTGCGCGTGCATGCCTCGAGCGGCACCACCGGCAAGCCCACCGTCGTCGGCTACACCAGGGAGGACATCGACACCTGGTCGGCGGTGATGGCGCGCTCGATTCGCGCCGCCGGCGGCCGCTCCAGCGACATCGTTCACATCGCCTACGGCTACGGTCTTTTCACCGGGGGCCTGGGCGCGCACTACGGCGCCGAGGCGCTGGGCGCGACCGTCGTCCCGGTGAGCGGCGGCATGACCGAGCGGCAGGTGCAGCTGATGTGCGACTTCAAGCCCGGCATCCTCATGTGCACGCCGTCCTACGCGCTGGTGATCGCCGACGAGTTCGCGCGCCAGGGCCTCGACCCGGCGCAGTGCTCCGCGCGCGTCGGGATCCTCGGCGCAGAGCCGTGGAGCGAGAGCATGCGCGACGAGATCGAGAGGCGCCTCGGGCTCGCGGCGCTCAACCATTACGGGCTTTCGGAGGTCATCGGTCCGGGGGTTGCAAGCGAGCACGTGGAGACCCGCGACGGACTGACGATCTGGGAGGACCACTTCTACCCCGAGATCATCGATCCGCAAAGCGGTACGGTGCTGCCCGAGGGGCAGGACGGCGAACTGGTCCTCACCTCGCTCACCAAGATCGGGATGCCGGTGATCCGCTTCCGTACGCGCGACCTCACCCGACTTTCGCCCGGCACCGCGCGCAGCATGCGCCGCATGGCGCGCGTCACCGGGCGCTCTGACGACATGCTGATCATCCGCGGCGTCAACGTATTTCCCTCTCAGATCGAGGAGCTGCTGCTGAAGCAGGACCGGCTCGCGCCCCACTACGTGCTCGAAGTCCGCCGCGACGGGCACCTGGATGATCTCGATGTACTGGTCGAGCGCAGGGCGGAAATGCCGGCGGCGGCCAAGGTGGTCGTCGAGCAGGACGTCGAACGGAGCATCAAGGGATACATCGGCGTGAGCGCCAAGGTGCACGTCGTCGAACCGGGCACCGTGCAGCGCTCGCAGGGCAAGGCGGTCCGAGTCATCGACAAGCGGCCCAAATCTTGACGTTCACGGAAGCATCCGCTCGAGAGGAACCGCCGCGCGACACCGGCGATTTTGCCGGCGACTGCGCGCGCTACTCGCGATTCTGGGAGAGCAGCGCGGCGCGGCTCGCGCGCCTGCCCGCGAAGCCCGCGCGCAACGCGGACGAGGCGCAGGCGGCCGAGCAGATCAAGCGCGAAGCACGCGCGGCGCGCAGCCGATTTCTCGCCGCTCACGCCGAGACCGTCTATGACCGGCTCACGCAGAAACGCTCGCGCTTCATCCGCGTCGAGCAGCTCGTATACGATGCCGCGACCCTCGTTCCGGGGCTCGTCCCGACTCGCGAAGAGGTCGCGGCGGAGGCCCCGCTCATCCAGCGCGACAAGGAGGGGCACGAGATCGATCAGGGGATCTTCGTCTCGGCGGTGCTCGCGAATCCGCACGCCGGGCGCCACCTCTGCCACGCGATGCTGCTTCCCCACGCCGGGACCGCCGGGCGACTTTTGGAGCTGGAAAAAAACGCTCGCGTCGATCTCGGAGCGGCGGAAGTCTTCCGCATAGGCGAGGCCGCGCATGTGATCCAGAAGAACCCGCGCCACCTGAACGCCGAGGACGCCACCACCCTCGACGCCGCCGAGATCGCAGTCGACCTGGCGATCCTCGATCCGCGCACCCAGATCTGCGTGCTGCGCGGGGGCACCGTGCAAAGCGGAAAGTATCGGGGGCGCCGCGTGCTCGGCAGCGGCATCAACCTCACGCATCTCTACCACGGCAGGGTGCCGTTCATCTGGTACCTGCAACGCGACCTGGGGATCGTCAACAAGATCTATCGGGGCGTCGCGCGCCCGGACGCGATGCCGGACGACGTCACCGGGACAACGCAGGAGAAACCCTGGATCGCGGTGGTGGAGGGATTCGCCATCGGCGGGCACTGCCAGTACCTGCTCGTCATGGACTACGTGCTCGCGGCTCAGGACGCGTTCATGAGCCTGCCCGCGCGCAAGGAAGGCATCATCCCCGGCGCGGCCAACCTGCGCCTGCCGCGCTTCACCGGAGACCGCATTGCGCGCCAGGCGATCATGACCGAGCGCCGGTTCGAGTGCGACAGCCCCGAGGGACGGCTGATCTGCGACGAGGTGGTCGCGGGAGGCGACATGGACGGCGCGATCGAGCGCGTTGTGGAGAGGCTGACCGGTTCGGGCGTGGTGAGCGCCGCCGCAAACCGGCGCGCTTTCCGCATTGCGCAGGAGCCGTTCGATCTGTTCCGGAACTATTTCGCCCTGTACGCGCTCGAGCAGGCCTACTGCCACTTCAGCCCGGCGCTGATCGAAAACCTCGAACGGAACTGGAATGCGAAGAGCCGCAAGGTGGAATGAGCGTCAGTTGTCGCCGGACTCGTCCGACCAGCGCCTTCGAGGTCCCGAATAGGGGTAGTCCGCCGGGTCGTCCGCGCTCGGCTCGTCTTCCAGATCGTCGAACTCATCCAATTGCCGGAGCAGCGATTGCAGGCGCAGCTCGGCGGCGGAATCCCGGTCGGCCTGGCTGGAGAGCCGCTTGGCCACACTTGAGGCGCGTTCGTAGTCGCGCTTGGTTCTGATCGGCCGCGCGCGCCCGTTGACTTTTCTTCGCTTGGTCATGGCACCCCTTTCCTGCCGGCCCCCGATGGGCTCTTCCTCGTAAGTGTAGCCTTTACTTGAGGACCGGGGTCGATTGCTGCCGCCGTCGCGCCCGCTGACGGAGCGCGCTGCGCGCCAGCCAAACGAGGCCTCCAAGTATCAGCACCCCCATCAGCCAACGGATGGCGACTGCCAGCTGCGAGGCGTCGAGCGCCGGCCGCGGGAACTGGCTCAAGCGGTCCGCGCGCTCGGTCATCCAATGCCAGGCAGTGTGGCCCACCAGCACCGATAGAATAATCGTTCCCAAACGTTCCGCGACGACGAACCGGAACAGGATTTCCAGCGCTGGAATGAGGAGCACCAGCACGAGCAGCTGCCCGAGCTCGACGCCGAGGTTGAACGACAAGAGCGACGTCAACAGATGGGACCCGGCGAACTGCAGCGTCTCGCGCAGCGCGAACGAGAAGGCGAACCCGTGGACCAGGCCGAAACCGAAGGTGATCAACCAGCGGCGCCCCACGTTGCTGCCGAGGACGTTCTCGATCGCCATGTACAGAATGGAAATCGCGATCAGCGTTTCGATGAGCGGCGGAAACCACAGCGCGTCCGGCCCCAGGTCGTACGCGGACGCGATCAGCGTGATCGAATGCGCGACCGTAAACGAGGTGACCAGGAGGACGAGCTGCCCGAAGCGCCGGAACGGGATCACCAGGCAAAGCAGGAACAGCAGGTGGTCGGTTCCCTCAAGGATGTGGAAGAACCCCGAAGCGACGAAGCGCCAGGCGGCCTGGTGCCAGCGCGGAGCAAGCCTGACCAGGCCCGGATCCCCGTGCAGATCGAACGCGCGAACGACGCCGGCGGCGGGAAGGAAGCGCAGCACGACGGTGGTTCGCAGGCCCAGCCGTTCGAGTCGGGGCCGGATCGAGAAGTCGGAGCGGTCCGAGCCGATCGGATACTCGAACAGGACGTCGAGCAGTCCCTGTTCCCAGTACAGCTCCATCGTGCTCGGCAGCGGCGGGCCCGTGACGTGCGCGAGCGCCTGCTCGTAGGACGCGAAGGATTTGTCGGACCCCAGGGACACGCGGGCTTCCACGACCCGCGGGTAAGCGAGGCGGAGCTCGCCCTCGTACAGCTCGACGTTGTCCGCGATCCACAGCGTCGCGGCGTTGCGCAGCGACGCGTCGGCGCGCGCGAGATCGAGAAAGCCCGCGCCGCGCCGCGGAAAATCAACGTCGCGCATGGCTTTCAGCGGCACGCGAATCAGCAGACTGAGCCGCCGTCCTTCCGGCTTGACGAAGGCATTCACCCTCACATCGGCCGGGAGGTCGTGGGCCACCGCCGGCAGTGTGAGCACGAGAATCAACGCCGCCACCGACGCGACCCTCATGCGCCGCATGAGGGTGTTGACAAGGATTTTCCCAGCATCGAGCATAGTGGCTGCGCAGCTTACAACGGAAAAGGGGAGCCAATGAAAAGCAAAGAGGGGAAGCGCAACCTTTACATCTTCGCGGCCTTCGTTTCTGCACTTGTCGCGCTCGGAGCCTGTCAGGCCTTGCTCGAAAACAGAGCGGGCGCCCCGGGGCCCACCGTCCAGGCGCCGATGTTCGAGGTGGATCCGCTGTGGCCGAAGCCCTTGCCGAATCATTGGCTGCTCGGCTGGACCATCGGAGTGTGGGTCGACGAGCAGGACCACGTCTGGGTCATTCATCGCGGCGCGGGCGGGCTGCATGACAACGAAAAGGGGCTCGAACTGAAGCCTCCCATCTCCGAGTGCTGCCGTACGGCCCCGCCCATACTGGTGTTCGATCAGGCCGGCAACCTGGTCAGATCCTGGGGCGGCCCGGGACCGGGCTACGAGTGGCCGGAAGGGGCGCACGGCGTCCACGTCGATTACAAGGGCAACGTGTGGCTCGGCGGCAACGGCAAGGGTGACGCGCACGTCCTGAAGTTCACGAAAGAGGGGAAGTTCCTGATGCAGTTGGGCCGCTACGGCAAGAACGGCGGCAGCAACGACCTCGAGAACTTCGGGCGGGTGGCCAAGATCTGGGTCGATCCCAAGACCAACGAAGCGTACATTGCCGACGGCTATACCAACAAACGCGTCGCCGTGGTCGACGCCGATACCGGCAAGATGAAGCGCTACTGGGGTGCGTACGGCAACAAGCCGAACGACGCTCCCATGGGAAACTACGACCCGAAAGCGCCGCCGGCCCAGCAGTTCCGCAATCCGGTGCATTGCGTCGAACGCTCGAACGACGGCCTGGTGTACGTGTGCGACCGCCAGGGCGACCGCGTGCAGGTATTCCGCCCGGACGGGACGTTCGTGAAGGAAGGGTTCTATGCCAAAGAAACGCTCGCTTCGGGCTCCGCCTGGGACATCACGTTCTCGAAGGATCGCGAGCAGCGGTTCATGTTCCTCGCCGACGGCCAGAACGAGAAGGTGCGCATCATCCTGCGCGAAACGCTGGAGGAGATCTCGAACTTCGGCGACGGCGGGCGCCAGCCCGGCCAGTTCTACGGCGTGCACAGCATCGCCACCGATTCGAAGGGCAACCTCTATACGACCGAGACATACGAAGGCAAGCGCGTGCAGAAGTTCGTCTACAAGGGCATAGGCGCGGTTCCGAGTGGGAGCCAGGGCGTGCTGTGGCCGCGCTCCGGGTGACATCCTGATGCGACGCGCCTGGGACGCGTTCACGGGCCTCGCGTTACTTTTCTCCGCGGCCGGCGCGCTCTCCCAGGGATTTCCGTCGAAACCGGTACACATCGTCGTGCCGTTTCCGCCGGGTGGGGGCGCCGATACGCTCGCGCGCATCATGGAGCCGAAGCTGGCGGCGATCTGGGCGCAACCGATCGTGATCGAGAACCGTCCCGGGGCGAGCGGCCATATCGGCGCGGATTTCGTCGCCAAGTCCGCGCCCGATGGCCACACGCTCCTCATGAGCTCGACCGCATCGCTCACGGAGAAAAACGTGCACCAGTTCGCGCCGGTGTCGCTCGTTTCGGCCTCGCCCTACATCGTCACCGCGAACCCGGGCGTCGCGGCCGCCGACATCCGCGGGCTGATCGCGCTCGCGAAAGCGAACCCGCGCAAGCTCACGTTCGGCTCCTCGGGCACGGGCGCGGCCTCGCATCTTTCGGCGGAACTCTTCAAAGCGATGGCGGGAGTGGACCTTTTGCACGTGCCTTACAAGGGCACCGGGCAGGCGCTCACCGATTTGTTGGCGGGGCACGTGAACCTGATGTTCGCGCCGGCGCAGACGGTGATGCCTTACGTGCAGGCGGGCAGGCTGAAGGCGCTCGCGGTCACCGGATCGAAGCGCTCGGACACTTTGCCGGATCTTCCGACCGTCGCCGAATCGGGATTGTCGGGCTACGAAGCGGTAGGCTGGTTCGGCCTGCTCGCGCCGGCCGCGACGCCGAAAGCGACGGTGGCGAAGGTCTCCGCCGAAGCGAATCGCGTGCTGGCGATGAGCGAGGTACGCGAGAAAATGCTAGTCCTCGGCGCCGAGCCCGCGGGCAACACGCCCGAGGAGTTCGCGCGCTTCATACGCGGCGATCAGGCGAAATGGTCCAAGCTGATGAAACAGGCGGGGATTACGCCGGAGTAAGGTTGGGTAAGCCGCCCGTCGGGGATTTGCGGCGCCGGCTCCGGCGCCGCTCCAGTGGCGCGCCCATGGTTTGTTCCGGTTGATGACGGCGATCCTCGAGCCGGCGCCGGTCTCTCACCCATTCGACGGCTTCCGACTCGTTTTTAAAGTTGCGAAGACAGATTCCCTGCTGGCGCGCGAGCAACGCGACGTAATCGTGAGACATGCTCAGTTCAACGGTATCACCGAGGAGTGCGATCCTGTGCGCCGGATCCGATGCGAGCTTCTTGAAGGTCGCGAGGACCCCGTGTCTTTCGACCGTGAACAGGGGCTTCGACAGGCGCACGTGCACGAGGATGCGTGAGCAACCGTGCTTGACGCTTTCGAAAACCACAGCACGAAGAAACCTTCTTGTTTCTTCAGCGGTTTCCCGTTCGAGCAAATCTGCCCTGAGAAAACCGCGTTCCATCGCGATCTTGTATTGCATAATCTCCGGGGCGTCCGTGCGGCGTCCCTCTTTTCTCCATCCATCCCTCCCCCCGGGCCGCTGGGCTTCGACCTGTCAGCGCAAACGGCAGCATATGACAGTAGTATTATTCGCTGACGCTGTCCACTGCCAGCCGTGAGGCGGACGGCGTTGTCGGGAAATCCCTGACAAGGCATCGAAGCCGGAGTTGGATTTTAATTCAACGACCCACGTGGCAGACCGCGCGGAAACGCTGGTCTGATTGGCCTATCGACTTCGCGCTCCGCATCGCGCTCGGGAAAGACTAGAGTGTACGTCGTCGAGGGTTTCGCCGGGTTCGCCGAGGGCTATCGCAGGCAACCGGTGGCGCCGCAGGTGCTGCACCAGGCGAAGCGCGTCGTGATCGACTGGTACGCGGCGCTGCTTCCGGGCGCCGGGGTCGCGCCCGCCCCCTTACTGGAGCGCGCGCTCGCAGGGGAGCTCGACCGTGGAGAAGCGCGGCTCGCGCTGGGCCGGCGCGCGAGCGTGCGCGCGGCGGCGCTCGTCAACGGCGCGGCCGCGCACACGCTCGAGGTGGACGACATTTTCCGCGAGGGCATCTATCATCCCGGCGCCCCGACCATCGCCGCGGCGCTCGCCGTCGCGCAGTCGCGGCGCGCCTCGGGCGAGCGGTTCCTGCGCGCGGTGATCGTCGGCTACGAGATTTCCACGCGCATCGCCGCGGCCATGGGCCGCGCCCACTACAGGTACTGGCACAACACCGGAACCATCGGCTGCTTCGGCGCGGCGAGCGCCGTGGCCGAGCTGCTCGGCCTCGACACAATGCGCTTCGCCCATGCGCTCGCCACGGTCGCCACTTTCTCCGCCGGCCTGCAGCAGGCGTTCCGCACGGATTCGATGTCCAAGCCCATGCACGCGGGACGCGCGGCGGAAGCCGGCGTCACCGCGGCGCTCGCGGCAGCCGAAGGCGTCACCGGATCGCTCGACATCATGGAGGGCGAAGCGGGCTTCGGTCGGGCGATGGGCAACGGTCCCGATTGGGAGCGTGCGCTCGCCACGCTCGGCGAGGACTTCCACATTACGCGAATGACTTTCAAGAACCACGCCTGCTGCGGCCACGCTTTTGCCGCCATCGACGGCGCGCTTGCGCTGAAAGCGCGGATGGGCGTGGCCGCCGGAGAGATCGCGCGCGTGCGCATCGGGGGCTACCGGGCGACGCTGGAGGTGGCGGGGATCGCGAACCCCGCGACTGCGGCCGAGGCGCGCTTCAGCACGCCCTATCTCGTTGCGACGGCGCTCACGCACGGCAGCGTGCGGCTTGCCGCGTTCGAGCCGGCGCGGCTCGAGGACGCCGCCACAAGGGCGCTCATGCGCCGCGTCGAGGTGGCCCTCGACCCCGAGCTCGATGCTGCATTTCCGGCGCAGCGCGCGGCGCGCGTCGCGATCGAATCGCGCGACGGTCGGAGCGGCGAGCATCTCCAGCCGACGCGCAAAGGCGATCCGGACATGCCGCTCTCCGACGCCGAGCTCGAGCACAAGTACCTCGAGCTCGCGTCCCCCGTGCTCGGAGAAGAACGCGCGCGCCGGCTGCTCGCGCGGTTATGGCGGCTGGAAAGCGAACCGCTCCTAGACAGCACCGTATGAGTCTCGCGCAGGCGCTATTTGCGCCCCGCGCAGTCGCGCTCGTCGGGGCATCCGGGGACGCGGCGAAGAACAGCGCCCGCCCCTTGCGCTTCCTGCGCAAGCACGGCTACGCGGGACGCATCGTACCGATCAACGCGTCGCGCAGCGATGTGCTCGGCGAGCGCGCCTGGCCCAGTCTCGCCGAGGCGCCCGGCGCGATCGACCACGCCTTCATCATGACGCCGGGCGATTCGGTCGAGCAGGCGCTCGAGGAATGCGGCGCGCAAGGGGTGCCCGTCGCGACGATCTTCAGCGACGGTTTCGCCGACGCCGGGGCCGAAGGCGCTGCGCGGCAGGCACGGCTCGTCGCGCGCGCGAGAACACTCGGCGTGCGCGTGCTGGGCCCCAACAGCATGGGGCTCATCGACGTTCCCGGCCGCGTCGCGCTCAGCGTGAACGCGGTGCTCGAGATGGACGCCTTGCCCGCCGGGACGACGAGCTTCGTGTCGCACAGCGGAACCATGCTCGGCACCGTGCTCTCGCGCGGTGCGGCGCGGGGCCTGGGCTTCGCCAAGCTCGTCTCGGTCGGCAACGAGGCCGATCTCGGGATGGGGGAGCTGGTCGAACTGCTCGCCGAAGATCCCGGCACGAAGGTGATCCTCTTGTTTCTCGAAACGATACGCGACGGTGCGAAGCTTGCCGCTGCCGCGCGCAAGGCCCACGCCGCGGGAAAACCGGTGGTCGCGTACAAGCTCGGCCGCTCGCGGCTCGGCGCCGCGCTCGCGCGCTCGCACACGGGCGCGCTCGCGGGGGAGGACGCGGCGCTGGCCGCGTATTTCCGCGACTGCGGCATCGTGAGGGTCGATATGCTGGAAACGCTCATCGAGATCGCGCCGCTCCTCGCCGGACGCACGCCGCCGGACCTCCCGCGTGCCGCACGCGTTGCGGTCGTGACCACCACTGGGGGCGGCGCGGCGAGCGTAGTGGATCGGCTGGGCATGTCCGGCATCGAAACGGTCGCGCCCAATTCCACATCTCCGATCATCGATCTGACGATGACGGCGACCCCGGAGCGGTACACCGCGGTGCTCGATGATCTGCTTGCGTCTCCTCAGTGCGACGGCGTGCTGGCGGTGGTCGGGTCTTCGGCGCAGTTCCATCCGCAACTTGCGGTCGAGCCCATCGTGCGCTCGAAGAAGAACGCGAAGCCGCTCGCGGTCTTCCTCACGCCGCACGCGGAACGCTCGCTCGCCCTGCTCGCGGAGCGTGGCATCGCCGCCTTTCGCACGCCGGAAGCCTGCGCCGACGCGCTTGCCGCGACCTTCGCTTGGCGCTCGCCTCGCACCCGCGCCGCAGCCGCGCCCGCCGAGTGGCCGCCCGATTTGTCCCGGCGCGGGCCTCTCGATGGAGCGCAAGCCCTCGCGCTGTTTGCCTCGCTCGGAATCTCGGTTGCCGAGCACGCGATCGCGCAGCCTCCCGGGTATGCGCACGCAATTCCCTATCCGGTTGCGGCGAAGGCGCTTTCCGCCGAACTCCTCCACAAGACCGAAGCCGGAGCGGTCCGCCTCGGGATCGCGGACCGAAGCGCATTCGATCGCGAGGTCCGGGCGTTGCTCGAACGCGTCCCCGCGGCCCGCGCGGTGCTGGTGCAGCAGATGGAATCGGGCCTTGCCGAGGCGATCGTCGGCTACCGCGACGATCCGGTCGTCGGTCCGATCGTGCTCGTCGGCGCGGGAGGTACACTCGCGGAAATCTACAACGACTACGCGCTGCGCGTCGCTCCGGTGAGCGAGGAGGAGGCCGCGGCGATGATCGCGGAAGTCAAGGGCCTCGCGGCGGTGCGCGGTTACCGCGGTCTGCCGCGCGGCGATCTTCGCGCGCTGGCGCAGGCTGTCGCCGCGCTCTCGCGCCTGGCGATCATCAGCGGCCGGCCGGTCGCCGAAGCCGAGATCAATCCGCTGATCGTGAAGCGCGAAGGCGTCGCCGCGGTCGACGGACTCGTCGTGATGAAGGAACAAGACTTTTCCCCTCCTCATTGAGGAGGGGTGCCGCCGAAGGCGGCGGGGTGGTACGGTAGGCATAAATCGAACCACCCCGGCGTGCTGCGCACGCCGCCCCTCCTTATCCAAGGAGGGGAAACGCACGAGGGATGACATGGATTTCCGTTTCACGCCCGATCAGGAGCAGTTCCGCGAATCGGTGCGGCGCTTCGCCGA
>DASPWT010000124.1:0-21597 GCA_035637655.1 Burkholderiales bacterium
CTGTGCACCGCGTATCAGCCCCGTTCTCGCGCGGCAGATCCTGAATCGGCGTCGGCCGAAGGAGAGATCGGCTTTGTCTATCTTATGAAATCCGGGCGCTTCTACAAGATCGGCAGAAGCAATGCCACCGGGCGCCGAGAGCGCGAAGTTGCGCTTCAGCTTCCTGAGAAGACCAAGACGGTCCACGTCATTAGAACTGACGATCCAGTCGGTATTGAAGCGTACTGGCACAAACGTTTTGAGCTGAAGCATAAGAATGGTGAGTGGTTTGACCTAGACGCTGCTGATGTGGTTGTGTTCAAGCGACGCAAGTTCATGTAGCCGCGCTAACCGGACGCGATGCCTGGAGAATCGCTATACCGGTATAAGCGAAGGTAGCACCCTAGGCCCCGTCAGCGGTGTCCTCAACGAACGGTTTCAGCTTGATGGTCTTCTTTTTTCCCCTGCCGCGGTTAGGGAAGTGAGCGATAATTTCTATATCGCCGCCCATTGCACCTACATAGTAACAAGCGTACTGAGCCGCATGTCTTCCCGGCGCTCGATCTTCGAGACGTTCGCGTGTCCGTGGATTTCCGACCGTATCTTCATGAGGTGAATTGACTGCATCATCGCCGCGGTGGTCATCGCGACCCCGTCTTCTCGACACGAACGTCGAGTTGCCGGGCGCCCGCGCATAGGCACGTTTAACAGGTTGTAATTATTTAATCGAGGTTAAACCTGCGCGACTACGCTGCCTGCTCGCGCGCAAGCGGCGACCCGTCGGGCATGGTGAGACGGAACTGCGCACGCGAGCGCTCAAGCGCGTTGGTGCGCCTGACGGACTCGATGAGCGCATTTACGTCCGCGTAATCGAAAGCGACTGTCCATTGCTGGGCAAGCGAAAGGGCATGAATGAAGCCGCCCGGAGTGTCCTGGCGCGACAACTGGCGCTGGCAGTCCACGTACTCCTCATGAAAGAGGGTCGGGATGATGATGCGCGCCTCGCCCACGCGTGAAAGCTCGGCGTTCATCACGAGCCTCGCGATCCGTCCGTTTCCGTCGTTGAAGGGGTGCACCTCCGTGACGAGGAACGAGTAGTAAATGGAGCGGGCAAGCCCTTCTGGAATGCTGCGCGCGAGCATCGAGCCCTCAATGAGCGTGCCGCGCACCATGGAAGGATCGACGAACCAGGTTTCGCCCGCCCGGTTCGGCTCGAGCTTGAACTGACCGGGATTAATCTCCGGCCGCTTCTCCAGCATTTGCCCGTGGCGTCTTGAGAGTTCGACCGGAAAGTCCGCGCCGAAAGGGGGAACCGTATCGCGACCGGGAGACTGCAGCGCGAGGCGAAACACTCCGAGGATATCGTGGGAGTCCTTCGGGCGCTGCTCGACGATGCGCCCTAGGAGCGCGATGTCGCGCGCCTCCTCGATCGCGAATTCGGTGCCTTCTACGTAGTTGGAGAAGTAGGCTTCGAGGAACGCAAAGGAGGAACGCGCCGGTTCGTTCACCGCCACCGCGGGGCGGCGCGCGAGCACTGCTGTCCTGAGCTTCGCGGCGAGCGTCTCGAAGCGCGCCATCCTCCCCGAATCGACGGGCGTGCCTTTCGCGACGAGCTTGCCCTCCTTCGTTTTGAGGACGCCGTTGGCGTGGGTCGCGAGCAGCGCGCCGATAAGCTTGTCGAGCTTCCCGAATTGCTCGCTGAGACCCAGGGGTTTCGCGAGGGCTCTCGTTTCGTCGCGGACGCGATTGAGCTCCGCTTCTCCGTTCGCGTGCAGTATCTTGACGAGCAATTCTTCGACGGCCTTCGCTCCTGCTGATTTACCGCGTGTCCCGCGTTCGGGAGATAGGTTCTCCAGGAGTTGGCGGGAACGCGAAGCGAAGTAGAGCTTGCCATCCCCTAGCGGCATGTCGCCAGGCAGAGAGCCAGGGCCTTTGACCAGAACCGCCTGCATCCCGGGTAAGGAAATTTTTCGGTTGAAGTTGGTGGGATGGCTCAGGTACACCACGCCATCCGGCGTCATTCCGCCGGCGTAAGCGCTGCGGTAGGACACGACCGCTCCGGGGGCGAGGGCCCCGAGTATGCGAAACCAGTTGCGGCGTACGACTGCCTTCTGCGCTTTGGCATTCTTCTCGCGGAGGTAGACGCCTTCTGCGATGCGGGTCAGCTCGCCCTCCTTGGCGCGCCGCTGGATCGCCCGCGCTTCCGCCCCCGATTCGTTGCCTCGGGTGATGAAAACCTCGTCTTGTCGGGTAACAGCTAGGTTTGCCACGGTTGGTCGCTAGTTTGTCGTCTATACACTATGTTATAGCATATATAGTCGCTTAAATGCTAAGTATTGACCACTCGGAGTCGTTATATCGCTAATTAGTATGAACTCAGAGTTCCGTCTGTCGCCTAAACGCTGTTTTATAAGGACAAACACGTTGTCTGACATCAATATGCCTATTTAGGTATAATTCACCGATGACTGAGGGTCAATCCAGTCGCCTGAGACCGTTGGAATGGATCGGAGGCTCGAAGAAGGACCTCATGGCGCTGCCGGACGAGGTAGTGAACGTGTTCGGCTACGCGCTGTACCTCGCTCAGACTGGCGGGAAACACGCCCAGGCAAAGCCGCTGCAAGGTTTCGGGTCCGCCGGCGTGCTGGAGGTTGTCGAAGACTGGAGCGGCAACACCTACCGCGCGGTGTACACGGTTCGTTTTGCGGTGCGGGTATTCGTGCTGCATGTGTTTCAGAAGAAATCCAAGTCCGGTATCGCAACACCGAAGCCGGACCTGGATTTGATCAAGGCAAGATTGAAAGCGGCGACCAAGCGCGCCAAGGAGCTGGAAGATGAGCAAACGTAAACCCAAAGTGATTGAAGGCGTAGAGATTCACGAAGGCAGTGGCAACGTCTATGCAGACCTCGGCTATCCAGACGCCGAGGAAATGCTGATCAAGGCTAGACTCGTCCGGAAAATATCGGAAATCGTCCGTAGCAAAGGACTGACTCAGGTTCAGACCGCCAAGGTCCTTGGTCTCACTCAACCTAAGGTCTCTGCCCTCTTCCGAGGTCAATTCCGTGGAATCTCAGAACGAAAACTAATTGACTGCCTGACAAGCCTAGGCCGAGACGTAGAGATTGTGGTTAAGGACACGCCTCGACGTAAAGCCGGAGGCAAGGTTACTGTGGTCTTCGCCTAACCCGCAGCCTATCCCTTGCTGAGCAGCAGGAAAACCCTAAACTAAGGAAACAAGGCCGTAGACAACAGGACCAAGACGAACGCTCGACGTAAGCTTGATGCAAGAGTGGTCGGGGTGACTGGATTCGAACCAGCGACTCCTGCGTCCCGAACGCAGTACTCTACCAGGCTGAGCTACACCCCGAATCGGACAGGAGCCAATGCGCAGGAAGGAGCGCTCCGGGAACTTCTAGTAATCGCGCTCGACCGCGAAGGCCGACAATTCTAGCAAAGATTCACGGTAACTTGAATTCGGCAGGCCTGCGATGGCTTCGCTCGCCGCACGCGCCTCTTCCTTGGCCTTGCTGCGCGCGTAGTCGAGCGCGCCAGTCAGGCGAATCGCGTCCAAGACCGCCTTGAATTCTTCCCGGCCACCGCGCTCTATCGCCGAGCGCACGAGTGCCGCCTGTGCGGGCGATCCGCGCTGCATCACGTGGATCAGCGGCAGCGTCGGTTTGCCCTCCTTCAGGTCGTCGCCCAGGTTCTTTCCGGTGTGTGCTGCGTCTCCCGAATAGTCCAGCACATCGTCGATCAGCTGAAAGGCCGTCCCGAGGTGCATGCCGTAGCGCGCGAGGCCGCGCTCGAGGTCCGCGCTCGCCTCGCCCAGGATCGCGCCCAGCTGAGCCGCCGCTTCGAAGAGCTTCGCAGTTTTGCGCCGGATAACCTCGAGGTAGGCCGCCTCGCTTATCGCGGAATTATGGGCATTCAGGAGTTGCAGCACCTCACCCTCCGCGATGGCATTGGTGGCATTCGCCAGCACCTCCATGACCCGCATGCTTCGCACGGCTACCATGATTTGAAAAGCGCGTGAGTACAGAAAGTCCCCCACGAGCACGCTCGCGGCGTTGCCGAACTCGGCATTGGCGGTCTTGCGGCCGCGCCGCAGTTCGGATTCGTCGACGACGTCGTCATGCAGGAGCGTGGCCGTATGTATGAACTCCACGACGGCTGCGAGTTCCACGTGGTGCTCGCCGCGATAGCCGGTCGCACCGGCGGCAAGGAAAACGAGCGCCGGGCGCAGCCGCTTGCCGCCTCCAGCGATGATGTACTCCGCGATCTGGCGCACGAGCACCACGTCGGACTCGAGCCGGCGCCGGATCATGGCATCCACCGCGAGCATGTCTGCGGCGATGAGATTGCGAAGAAGTTCGGGCTGCAAAGGGGAATTATCGCACTGCAGAATTGACTTGACGGCGCGTCGGGAGGATAGCATATTTTCTTTGACCACACCCGCTAAAGGTATGTATAATTTCGTGTTTTTTCCAGAGCGATTCGGAGATCAGCATGTACGCGGTCGTCAGAACCGGCGGTAAACAGTATCGTGTTTCCGCCGGAGAGAGGCTGAGGATCGAGAAGCTCGCGGCCGCCGTGGGCAGTGAACTCGTGTTCGACGAGGTCCTCCTTGTCGGTGAGGGTCAGGCGCTCAATGTCGGAACCCCTGTGGTGAAAGGCGCCTCGGTGAAAGCGAAGATCATCGCTCACGGCCTCGGCGAGAAAGTGATGATTTTCAAGCTGCGCCGACGCAAGAACTCGAAAAGGCTCCGGGGCCACCGTCAGGCCTACACCGAAATCGAGGTCACCGGTATTGCGCAGGCATAGGACAGCCGACCCTCCAGGAGAAAGGCAAGCCATGGCACATAAGAAAGCAGGCGGCAGTTCCCGCAACGGCCGCGACTCGCAAGCAAAGCGTCTCGGCGTCAAGCGCTTTGGCGGACAGCTCGTAGCCGCGGGCAGCATCATCGTTCGCCAGCGCGGTACCCGTGTACACCCCGGGGACAATGTCGGGGTCGGGAAGGACCACACCCTTTTTGCCAAAGTGAACGGTAAGATCCAATTCAGTTTCAGGGGTCCGGACAACAAGCAAACAGTCAGCGTGGTTCCGGCTTAGAAGCAAGCAGCTTTCCCGAAAGCCCTATCCCACGCGGTAGGGCTTTTTTGTTCCTTCATGAAATTCATAGACGAAGCGCGCATCGAGGTCCACGCCGGCAAGGGCGGCGACGGCATCGTGAGCTTCCGGCGCGAAAAGAACGTACCGCGCGGCGGGCCTGACGGCGGGGACGGCGGCAGCGGCGGCAGCGTCTACGCGGTCGGCGACCGAAACATCAATACCCTTGTCGAATATCGCTTCGCGCGCATTCACCGCGCGCGGGACGGCGAGCGCGGGCGCGGTGCCCAGTGCAACGGGAAAGGGGCCGATGATGTCGTACTGCGCGTGCCCACCGGCACCGTGATCACGAACGTGGAGACCGGAGAAACGGTCGCCGACCTCGCCGAGCATGAACAGGTCGCATTGCTCGCGCGGGGAGGCAAAGGGGGCTTCGGCAATGTCAATTTCAAATCGAGCACCAACCGCACGCCCCGAAAAGCGACTCCCGGCGAGCCCGGCGAGCATCGCGCGCTCAATCTCGAGCTGAAGGTGCTCGCCGATGTCGGCTTGCTCGGACTGCCCAATGCCGGAAAATCCACCTTCATTCGCGCCGTCTCCGCGGCCCGCCCCAAGGTCGCCGACTACCCGTTCACCACCTTGCATCCGCATCTCGGGGTGGTTCGTGTCGGAGTCGATCGCAGCTTCGTGATCGCCGACATACCGGGGCTCATCGAAGGGGCAGCCGAGGGGGCGGGGCTGGGGCACCAGTTTCTCAGGCACCTCGCGCGTACGCGGCTGCTTCTGCACATCGTCGATGCGGCACCCCTTGATCCGGGTACCGACCCGGCTCGCGATGCGCGATCCATTGCCGCGGAGCTGAAGAAATTCGATCCCGCGCTGCACCGCAAGCCCCGCTGGCTGGTGCTGAACAAAATGGATATGCTCCCCGCCGAGGAGCGCGAGCCCGCAGCCGCCAGCCTTGTGCGCAGGCTGCGCTGGCGCGGCCCGAGGTTCTGCATATCGGCGCTCACCGGCGAGGGTTGCCGCGAGCTCAGCTTCGCAGTGATGAAATTTCTGGAATCCGGAAAGACGGCATGAAAGAAGCGAAGCGTTTTGTCGTCAAAGTCGGCAGCGCCCTCGTCACCAACCGGGGCGCAGGGCTGGATGCGTCCGCCATCGCGCGCTGGGCGGGACAAGTCGCGAAGCTTCGCCAGGCCGGCAAGGAGTTCGTCCTGGTTTCGAGCGGTGCCATCGCCGAAGGCATGCAGCGCCTGGGCTGGACGCGGCGCCCGCACGCCATGCACGAGCTGCAGGCCGCCGCCGCAGTCGGGCAGATGGGACTCGTGCAGGTATACGAGTCGTGCTTCCGGCAGCACGGCCTGCATACGGCGCAGGTGCTCCTCACGCACGCCGATCTTGCCGACCGGCAGCGCTATCTGAACGCGCGCTCCACGCTGCTGACGCTGCTCGGACTCGGGATCATTCCCGTGATCAACGAAAACGACACCGTCGTCACGGACGAAATCCGGTTCGGCGACAACGACACGCTTGCCGCGCTGGTGACGAATCTGCTGGAAGCCGACTGCCTGGTCATCCTGACCGACCAGAACGGGCTCTATACCGATGATCCGCAGCGCAATCCTCAAGCGACCTTGATCCGAAGCGCACAGGCCGGTGAGCCCCGGCTGGAAGAGCTGGCGGGCGGTACCGGGTCTACGATCGCCAGGGGCGGCATGCTCACCAAAGTGCTCGCAGCCAAGCGCGCCGCCCGCTCGGGGGCGCAAACGGTGATTGCCTCGGGAAACGAACCTGATGTCCTGGTCAGGCTCGCGGCCGGAGAAGCCATCGGCACTTTGCTCTCCGCCCGAACCACACCGCTTGCAGCGCGCAAGCAGTGGCTCGCCGATCACCTCCAGGTTGCCGGACGGCTCGGCCTCGACGCGGGAGCGGCCAAGGCCTTGCGATCCGGAGGCAAGAGCCTCCTGCCGGTCGGGGTCAAGAGCGTGGCGGGCGAATTCGAGCGCGGCGCAGTGGTCGCTTGCCTCTCGCCGGAGGGCGCCGAGATCGCGCGCGGACTGGTCAACTACAGCGCGCAGGAATCCCGGCGCATTGCCGGGCGGGCGTCAAACGAGATCGAGGCCCTGCTCGGCTACATCGACGGGCCGGAATTGATCCACCGAGACAACCTGGTTCTGCTCTAGCAGGATATGCCTCACGCGAGATCTTTCGCCAGCGCATCCCTCACCCCAGAAGCTACCTCCAGCGTCGCGGAATAGCGGGGATGATCGACCCCGATAGCGAGTCCCGCACCTTTTTTGAGTGCCTGGGCCATCGCCTCATCGAGCTCGAAGCGCAGAAAATGCACCGCTGAGGTTTTCTGCTCGTTCGCCCGATCGAGATCTTCGTCGGCAATCGCCCGGACCCGCTCGTGGCCCGCGACCCGGAGCCACACCTTGTCCTCGATGCCGATCAGATCCGCGAGCCGCCTGCTGCGTTCGTCCGGATCCGGGTACTCGATCATCATGGTCGCCTTGAGATTGCGGCCGTCCGGAACGAGCGGATTGTAGGCCGCAAGTTCCTCATGGATGCCTTCTTCCTCGAAGATCCGCTCGACGCGCAACATCTCCTGCACCTGGTACCGGATGGTGAGCTCGTCTTCGAAGATGAGCGTGATATGGTCGCCGAGCTGAATGGTGCGGTTCTTCTTGTGGGCCATAACCTTCGCCCGGAATTGCGGACGCTCGCGGGCATAGGCTTCAAGCGTCATCAGGCTTACACGGTCGATGCGGGGCATGGCTGTCATCGTTATCCGGGGTGGGCTCAAATTCCGTAGGCAATGCGCAGCAGCGACAAGGGATGCGCCTTTCTTGCCCGGGTCTCGCCCATGCCCTGCTCTATGTGGCGAGCGGCGATCGGGCAATCGGAACTGATGTAATCGGGCTCGTTGCCGGCCATCTGGCGAAACACCGGACGGCCGATTTTCATCGAGTTTTCGTAGTACTCGGATTTGACGCCCCAGGTTCCGTCGTGGCCGGAGCAACGCTCCACCGTGTTGAGCGTCGTCCCCGGTACGAGCTGCAGCGTTTCGCGGGTCTTCTGTCCCATGTTCTGCACGCGCGAATGGCACGGGACGTGGTAGGACACCTTTCCGAGCGCGGTCTTGAAATCGGTCTTGAGCAGCCCGTCACGCTTGCGCAGGACGAAGTACTCGAACGGGTCGAACATCGCCTCGCTTACCGCCTTGACTTCGGCATCGTCGGAAAACAGCAGCGGCAGCTCGCTCTTGAACATCAGCGTGCATGACGGCACGGCGGTAAGAATCGCGTAGCCGTCGCGCGCGAGCCCGGCCAGTCGCGGAGCGTTCACCGCCTTCAGTCGCTCGACCCCCTTGAGATCGCCGAGCTCGAGCTTGGGCATGCCGCAGCAGGCTTCTTTCTGCACGACCAGGTAGGGAATCTCGTTATGATCGAGAACCGCGAGCAAATCGTGGCCGATACCCGGCTCGTTGTAGTTCACGTAACAGGTCGAAAATACCGCAACTTTTCCCGGCGTGCGCTCACCGTCGCGGGCCTCGTGGCTTCGGCTCGCGGCGGCCTGTCCGCGAAACGTGCCAGGGCTGTAGGGCGGCAGCTTGCGCTCGGGGTGGACGCCGATCGCCTTTTCCATGAGCGAGCGCGCGGCGGAATTCCGGTTGACCGCGTTCACGACCTGCGCCACGACGGGGATGGCGGCGAGCTTGCCGATGGCGTCGGTGGAGGAAAGCAGCCGGTCTCGCAGTCTCACCTCCCCTTTCCTGAACTTGACCGCCTTGGCCCGCAGCATCAGGTGCGGGAAATCCACGTTCCAGGGATGCGGCGGCACATACGGGCATTTCGTCATGTAGCACATGTCGCAGAGGTAGCACTGGTCCACGACCTTCCAGAACTGCGACTTCTCGACGCCATCGACTTCCAGTGTTGCGCTCGCGTCCACGAGGTCGAAAAGCGTCGGAAACGCCGTGCACAGGTTGACGCAGCGCCGGCAGCCGTGGCAGATGCCGAACACCCGCTCCATTTCGCCGAGAAGCCGCGACTCCTCGTAAAATTCCGGCGCGCGCCATGCGATCGGATGGCGCGTTGGCGCTTCGAGACTTCCCTCGCGTACGGTCATTTGCGGTGTCGATCCCGCGCCTCCGTCCGGATCAACCGTCTAGTCGGCGAGCGCGTCGAGCGCTTTCTGAAAGCGGTTGGCGTGCGAGCGTTCCGCCTTGGCCAGTGTCTCGAACCAATCGCCGATCTCGGAGAAGCCCTCCTGGCGCGCGGCCTTCGCCATGCCGGGATACATGTCGGTGTATTCGTGCGTTTCGCCGGCAATCGCGGCCTTCAGGTTCAAGCGCGTGCCGCCGAACGGAAGATCGGTCGCCGGATCGCCGCACTGCTCCAGGTATTCGAGATGGCCGTGGGCGTGGCCGGTCTCGCCCTCGGCGGTAGACCGGAACACCGCTGCGACGTCGTTTTGTCCTTCAACGTCGGCTTTCGCGGCAAAGTAAAGATAGCGGCGGTTTGCTTGTGATTCCCCTGCAAATGCCGCTTTGAGATTACCGTGGGTCTTGGAGCCTTTGAGCTGCATGATGCCTCCTGGTTGAGACGAATTAGACTTACTCTAATGAATAGACTAAGGGTAATATTTGCGACGCCCTGCTGTCAAGCACGAGTCAATGCCCGCAACGGCAGGCAGTCAGCGCGATGCGATTTCCGCTGGAAGAGGCTTGCGGCCCTGGCCCCGAAACAGATAGCGGGCAAGCTCGGAGAGCGCGTGTTGGTAGACCTCCCGCTTGAAATCGATTACCGAATCAAGGGGTACCCAATAGGCGTTCCAGCGCCAGGCATCGAATTCGGGGTGCTCCGAAGCCCTCAGGCGCACATCGCACTCGCGCCCTACCAGCCGCAGCAGGAACCAGATCTGCTTCTGCCCCCGGTAATTGCCACGCCAATCCCGTTTGAGCCACTGCACGGGCACCTCGTAGCGCAGCCAGTTGCGCGTCCTCCCCAGGATCTTCACGTGGCTGGGCAGCAGGCCCACTTCTTCCTGCAGTTCGCGGTACATCGCCTGCACCGGCGTTTCCCCAAGCTTGATCCCGCCCTGCGGGAACTGCCAGGAGTGTTCCTTGATGCGCTTGCCCCAGAAGACCTCGTTGCGCCCGTTGCACAGGATGATGCCGACGTTCGGCCGATAGCCGTCTCGATCGAGCATACGCAATCCAGCAAAAAGTCTGTCCATGCCCATTCTTTCACAAATCGCCGGCGATTTGAAGGCGAAGGCGCCCGTGGCTGTGAGGCGTGCGAGTTCAAGTAGAATGTCGCGTCCTGGCACGTTCCCCCGCTATGCGCACCTCGCGATACTTTCTTGCAACGCTCAAGGAAGCCCCTGCCGATGCGGAGCTCGTCAGCCACAAGTTGATGGTCCGCGCGGGCCTGATCCGGAGACTCGCCGGCGGGATTTACACCTGGATGCCGCTCGGGCTGCGGGTAGTTCGCAAGGTCGAGGCCATCGTGCGGGAGGAAATGAATCGCGCCGGAGCAATCGAACTCTTCATGCCGGCGGTCCAACCAGCGGAGCTGTGGCAGGAGTCGGGGCGCTGGCGGAAGTACGGGCCGGAGCTGCTGCGTTTCAAAGACCGTCATGAACGCGATTTCTGCATCGGGCCCACGCACGAGGAAGTGGTCACCGATATCGTGCGCCGCGAGATACGCAGCTATCGGCAGTTGCCCGTGCACCTTTACCAGATCCAGACCAAGTTCCGCGACGAGATCCGGCCGCGCTTCGGCGTCATGCGCGGGCGCGAGTTCACCATGAAGGACGGCTACTCGTTTCATGCCGATTACACCGACCTGCAGCGCGAATACCGGAACATGTACGACACATATACGCGGATCTTCGTCCGCTTGGGGTTGAAATTCCGCGCCGTTGCCGGCGACCCCGGTGCAATCGGCGGTACTGAGTCACGGGAATTTCACGTCCTCGCCGAATCGGGCGAGGACGCCATCGCTTACTGCCCGCAGTCCGAGTACGCGGCGAATGTGGAGCTCGCCGAGGCCGTAGCGCCGAAGGCTGCCCGAAGTGCTCCGACGGAGAAAATGAAGAAGGTCGCGACCCCCGATAAGACCCGTTGCGGGGATGTCGCAAACTTGCTTGGCGTACCGATTGAGAAAACCGTGAAGGCAATCGCCATTGTACGCAACGAAACCCCAAAGGAACCTTCGGGGCGGTTCGTCATGCTGCTCGTTCGCGGCGATCACGATTTAAATGAGATCAAGACCCAGAAGGCGGTCGGCGAATTCCGCTTCGCAAGGGAAGAGGAAATCGAACAGGTATTGAAGTGCCGCGCCGGTTACATCGGACCGGTCAGCAACGCAACTTTCACGATCTACGCTGATCGCGCGGTAGCAGTCATGAACGATTTCGTCTGCGGAGCCAACGAGGCGGGGTACCACCTCACAGGCGTCAACTGGGGCCGGGACTTGCCAGAGCCCCAGCTGGTCGGCGACATCCGCAAAGTTGTCGCCGGGGACCCCAGCCCTGACGGCCGAGGCACCCTCGAGATCGTGCGCGGCATCGAGGTCGGCCACATCTTTCAGCTGCGCACCCAATATTCGGAATCAATGAAGGCGATGTTTCTCGACGAGGCGGGCAACAGTCGTCCTTTCGAGATGGGCTGCTACGGAATGGGCATCACCCGCATCGTGGCCGCCGCGATCGAGCAGAACCACGACGAGCACGGAATCGTCTTCCCGCAGCCGATCGCGCCGTTCCATGTCGCCCTGGTTCCCATCGGCTACGGCAAGAGCGCCGCGGTCCGCGATGCCGCCGACTCGATCTATCGCGTGCTCACCGAAGCCGGTTTCGAGGTGCTACTCGACGATCGCGACGAGCGGCCGGGCGTGATGTTCGCCGACATGGAGCTCATCGGCATTCCCCACCGCGTCGTCGTCGGCGAACGCGGCCTCAAGGAGGGATTGATCGAGTATCAGGGTCGGCGCGACAGAGAGCCGACTAAGCTCCGCCAGTCGGAGATCTTGTCTCGCCTGCGCTCCACATCGTGAGATTTGCGCTTCTGGCCCTGACGGTCGCGTTCGCCGGCAACGCGCTGGCCGGAGCCCAGATCTACGAACCGCTCGCCGCCAAGGTGCGCGCGGACCTGCAGGCGTCGATCGCGGACAAGCCCTCGCCGCGCCATGCCTTTACCAGTTGGGAAGCGGCGGTCGACTGGCTCGCCGAAATGTCGCAGCGCCTGGAAGCGAGGATGCCCAATTTCCAGTCGCGCGTGGAGTTCCTGCGAACGGTGCACTTCGAAGCAATGCGCGCCGGGCTTGATCCGCAGCTCGTGCTGGCGGTGATTCAGATCGAGAGCAATTTTCGCAAATACGCCGTGTCGGGCTCGGGTGCCCGAGGCTACATGCAGGTCATGCCCTTCTGGGTGGGATTGGTCGGCCGCCAGGGCGATAACCTCTTCAGTCTGCGCAACAACCTTCGCTACGGCTGCGTCATTCTGAAGTACTATCTCGATCGTGAGAAAGGGAACCTGTTTCGCGCGCTGGGTCGCTACAACGGATCCCTCGGCAAGCCAGAATTTCCCAACAGGGTGATCGGCGCCTGGCGCAGCGTGTGGTACTACCAGGGCAAGCTTGCCTTTGCCCCCGCCTCGCCTGACGCGCCGCCCCGGCCGGATATCAGGCGGGAAACACGGTCGCAATCGTCGCCTGAATCGCTTGCGCCGCGGCGCGCGGATCGGGCGCTTCACGGATAGGCCGGCCAACGACGATGTAGTCGGCGCCGTTGGCAAACGCCTGCGCTACGTCGACCGTGCGCTTCTGGTCGCTTGTGAGTCGATTCTGCACCGGGCGAATTCCCGGCGTGACAACCAGCAGCCGTGCGCCCAGCTCGCGCCTGAGTGCCGGCGCTTCCAGCCCCGAGGAAATCACCCCGTCGCAGCCCGCCTCGAGCGCCCGCCGCGCTCGCGAGAGCACCAGGGTTTCGACGTCGCATTGAAAACCGAGATCGTCGAGATCACCCTGGTCCAGACTGGTAAGCGCCGTGACCGCGAGGATTTTTACGTCTCCCTTGGCTTGCGCCGCCGCCTCGAGCATCGCCTGGTTGCCGTGCACGGTCGCGAAGGTCACGCCCCGATTGCCAAGCCCGCGCACCGCGGCGCGAACCGTCTCGGGGATATCGAAAAACTTCAAATCGACGAGCACCTTCTTCCGGCTTCGCGCAAGCCAATCGATGAAGCCGAAGAACCCGTCCGCCATGAACAATTCCAGACCGACCTTGTAAAAGCTCACGCTGTCTCCGATGCGTTGCACCAAGGCCTTCGCCTCTTCGACGCCTGCGACGTCCAGGGCTGCGATCAGGCGCTCGGCACGCGGGATCGTCTTCATCTGCGGTGTCATGGCATTCTCGGACCGGGGATTCTAACGGATCAAGCCCCGTCTCTTTCAAGCAGGCGCCCGAGGGGCAGGTTCAAGGTCTCGTCGGCGCGCGCGGCAAACTGCTCCAGGAGTTGTTTCAGGGGTTCGCTGCGCTCCTCGCCCGCGGGGGCTTTGCCATCCAAAACGAACTCGCGGTAGACGTCAGCCACGAGGAGTCGTTCTTTGTCGAAGACCATTGCGTAGCGCTCGCCGGAGGACCTCGCCACCCAGCCGCGCGCAACCAGGCGTTCAAGGAGAAGTTCGGTCTGATCTACCGTGAGTGAGGCGTGCCGAGCGATCCTCCTCAATTCGAGAAGGCCCGGGCCTTGCTGGGCGCGCGCCAGAACCAGAAGGACCGCCAACACGTCGCCGAATCCGACTCCCGAAGCGCGCCCCGCGGTGTCGCGTAGCACGGTGAAATCCGGCGCCAGCGCTGCAATCAATGCACCGATCACGATCACCACCCAGGAAAAATAGATCCAGAGGAGAAAAACCGGGATTACCGCGAATGCCCCGTAGACCAGCGCATAAGTCGGGATTTGTGCGATGTAGAGGGTGAAGCTTCGCTTCATGATCTCGAATGCCAGGGCCGCGACCACGCCTCCGATCAGAGCGTGACGCGGCTTGACCGCGCGGTTTGGTACGAAATAGTAGAGCAGCGTGAACGCTGCGCACGTAAGCACGAAGGGAACGAGTCCGAGAATCGCCGCACCTGCAAAGGGACTCTGCCGGGCGAATCCGAGGGATGCACCGACGAGGTACGAGGTGATCGAGAGGCTCGCGCCGATCAGGACCGGCCCGAGCGTGAGCGTTGCCCAATAGATGAGGATGCGTTGCGCCACGGGACGCGGGCGTGAAACCCGCCAAATCGAGTTGAACGCGCGTTCTATAGTGAACATCATCATGAAAGCAGCAGCGGCGAGCACCGCCGTACCGAGAGCGGTCAACCGGCCGGCCTGACCCGAGAATTGTTCAATGTATCCGGTGACCACTTTCCCCGCTTTCTCGGGCAGCATGTTCGCGAGCAGGAATGCGTGGATGTGTTCTCCCAGCCCGGAAAAGATCGGGAACGCCGCCATGAGCGCGAGCGTGATGGCGACGAGCGGCACGAGCGCAAGCAGCGTCGTAAAAGTGAGACTCGAGGCGATCTGCAAACAGCGATCCTCGTTGAACCGCCTGAATACGTGCGCGAGGAAGCGGCCCAGCTGTCGCAGCGGAAAGGGCATGAGATGCATGAATCGGGACGTGAACGTCGCCTATAATACCAGCGCAATTTCCGACCTTCGCCGATGAGCGACATCCTGGTTCTTTACTACAGCCATCGCGGCTCGGTGCGCGAGATGGCGCAATGGATCGCGCGCGGCATCGAGGAAATCGGCGGCGCGAGCGCCCGGTTGCGAACGGTGCCGCGGATGACGAGCTCGATCGAGGCCGTCGAGGCCGCGGTTCCCCCCTCGGGTCCGCCCTACTGCGAAGTGCGCGACCTGGAAGAATGCATCGGAGTCGCACTTGGCAGCCCGACGCGCTTCGGCAACATGGCGGCCCCGATGAAGCACTTCTGGGACGGGACCTCCGACTTGTGGCTGAGAGGCGCGCTCGCGGGCAAGCCGGCGGCGCTGTTCACCTCCACGGCCAGCCTGCATGGAGGTCAGGAGACGACTCTGGTGTCCATGATGCTGCCGCTGCTCCACCACGGCATGCTGATCGTCGGCCTGCCCTACACCGAGCGCGAGCTCTTCGATACGCGATCGGGCGGAAGTCCTTACGGCGCGACGCATGTTTCGGGCCTCGCGTCGGATCGCGTCTTCGATGACGCCGAGCGCAGTCTTTGCCGCGCGCTCGGGCGGAGGCTCGCTGGCGTGGCGTTGAAGCTGGCCGAGTGAATCGGAGCTCCGAAGCCGAGGCGGACATCGTCACTCCACATAAGCCCTAGGTACCTTCACCCCTGCGGGTTGATTCGCTGCGCGCCCTGCAGCTTGTTGAGCGCATTGACGTAGGCCTTGGCCGAGGCGACGACGATATCGGTGTCGGCGCCTACGCCGTTGACGATCCTCCCGCCTTTCGCGAGGCGCACGGTCACTTCGCCCTGCGACTCGGTCCCCTGCGTCACCGCGTTCACGGAGAAGAGCAGCAGTTCGGCGCCGCTCTTGGCCACGCGCTCGATCGCCTTGAAGGTCGCATCCACCGGGCCGTCGCCGTCGGCGTCGGCCTTGCGCTCCTTGCCGGCCTCGGCGAGCACGAGCTTCGCGTGCGGACGCTCGCCGGTGCCGCTCGCCTGGCTCATGCGCACCAGCTGCCAATGCTCCGCAGCAGCGGCCGTCGCCCCGTCGGAGACGAGCGCATGCAGGTCCTCGTCGAAAATGTCGGCCTTCTTGTCGGCAAGGTCTTTGAAACGCTGGAACGCTTTGTTGTAGGCGTCCTCTCCGTCGAGCTCGATGCCGAGCTCCTTGAGCCGCTGGCGGAAGGCGTTGCGGCCCGAAAGCTTGCCGAGCACGATCTTGTTCGCGGTCCAGCCTACGTCCTCGGCGCGCATGATCTCGTAGGTGTCGCGACTCTTCAGCACGCCGTCCTGGTGGATGCCGGAAGCATGCGCAAAGGCGTTCGCGCCCACCACCGCCTTGTTGGGCTGAACCACGAACCCGGTGATCTGGGACACCAGGCGCGAGGCCGGCACGATCTGACTGGTGTCGATGCGCGTCGCAAGGTTGAAGAAATCGCCGCGGGTGCGCACCGCCATCACCACCTCTTCGAGCGAGGTGTTGCCGGCGCGCTCGCCCAGGCCGTTCACCGTGCACTCGATCTGGCGCGCGCCCCCGATCGTGACCGCGGCGAGCGAGTTCGCCACCGCCATGCCGAGATCGTTATGGCAATGCACCGACCACACTGCCTTGTCGGAATTCGGGACCTTCTCACGCAGCTTCCTGATGAACTCGCCAAACTGCTCGGGTACCGCGTAACCGACTGTGTCGGGGATGTTGATGGTGCTGGCGCCTTCTTTGATCACAGCCTCCAGGACACGGCAGAGAAAGTCGGGGTCGGAGCGGCTGCCATCCTCGGGCGAGAACTCGATGTCATCCCGGTGCTTGCGCGCGAAGCGCACCGAGAGCGTCGCCTGCTCGAGCACTTGCTCGGGCGTCATGCGCAGCTTCTTCTCCATATGGAGCGCGCTCGTCGCGATGAAAACGTGAATGCGTCCGGATTTCGCGTTCTTCAGCGCATCGATCCCGCGCTGGATGTCGCGATCGTTGGCGCGGCACAGGCCGGCCACGGTCGAGTCCTTGATCACGCCCGCAACCGCCTGCACCGCTTCGAAATCGCCGTTCGAAGAGGCCGGGAAGCCCGCTTCGATCACATCGACACGCATCCTCTCCAGTTGCCGCGCAATGCGGAGCTTCTCTTCCTTGGTCATCGAGGCGCCGGGGCTTTGCTCGCCGTCGCGCATGGTGGTGTCGAATATGATCAGTTTGTCTTTCATGGTGCCGCTCCAGGGTGAAATCGCGAAAGCATCCGCGGCGCCTGCTTGCGCCGCGACCGGGTACTGCCGAATTGGGTTTGGGATTATGTGCGCGCGAGGCGCAGCAGCAGACCCGCCAGAGGCAGGTTGCCGGAGAGGAGCTTCAACGCTGTGCGGAGAGGGTGCACGCGCGAAATATAGCGGGTTTCCCGGGCTACTGCAACCGGGCGGGTTCCCCGCGCCGGCGTTTCTTCCACAGCCAGTACACGTACCCGGAGAGCCCGTATGCGACAAACAGCAGGAACAGGACGATGGGCGGGTCTGTGGAGATCAGGACGAAGCCTAAGACGACCAGCAGGATCACGGCGAACGGCACCGACCGCCTCAGGTTGATGTCCTTGAAGCTGTAGAAAGGGACGTTGCTCACCATCGTCAGCCCGGCGTAAAGGGTCAGGAACGCTGCGACCCAGGGCAGGCCGTAGTCGTCGACGGGGATCTTGTTGTCGCTCGCAAGCCACAGGAACCCGGCTACCAGAGCCGCTGCCGCTGGACTCGGCAGCCCCTGGAAGAAGCGCTTGTCGACCACGTCGATGTTGGTGTTGAAGCGGGCAAGCCGGAGCGCCGCCCCGGCGCAGTAGACGAACGCCGCAATCCAGCCGAAGCGCCCCAGGTCCTTCAACGCCCATTCATACATGATCAGCGCTGGTGCGGCGCCGAAGCAGACCATGTCGGAGAGCGAATCGTATTCCGCGCCAAATGCGCTCTGGGTGCGCGTCAACCGCGCGACGCGCCCATCGAGGGTATCGAGAATCATCGCGACGAAGATGGCCACGGCAGCGTAGTCGTAGCGCTGGTTCATCGCCATCACGATGGCATAGAAACCGGCGAACAGCGCCGCGGTCGTGAAAAGATTGGGCAACAGGTAGATTCCGCGGCGACGGATCTCGGTGTTCAACAACGGTCTGCGGAAATTAGGCTCAAGCATGATGCGGTAACGTGGCGATCACGGTGCTGGTCGCGTGGACCTTGTCCCCCAGTGCAGCCACCAGATTCGCCTCTTCGGGGACGTAAATGTCCACGCGGGAGCCGAAGCGGATGAAGCCGAACCTTTGACCCCGTGCCAGGCTGTCCCCCTCGTGAACATAGCAGAGAATGCGCCTCGCGATCAGGCCTGCGATTTGCACGCAGGTCACGTCCGCGCCCCCGGTCGTACGCAGCCACAGCGCGTTGCGCTCGTTTTCCAAGGAGGCTTTATCGAAAGCGGCGTTGATGAAGCGCCCGGGAATGTACCAGCGCTTATGCACCAGGCCGTCCACCGGCGAGCGATTGGAATGGACGTTGAAGACATTCATGAAAACGCTGACCTTGATGGCGTCACGCTCAAGGTAGGGATCGCGGGCGCGCTCCACCGCGACGACTTGTCCGTCGGCGGGCGAGACCACGGTGTGCGCGTCGCCGGGCACCTGCCGCGGCGGATCGCGAAAAAACTGCAACACGAAAAGCGCGGCAAGCCAGAACGGGGCCGACCACCAGCCGATCAGCCAGCCCGCCGCAGCCGCCACGGCAACCGCCGCGGCGAGGAAAAGCCAGCCTTCGCGTGCAATGATCGGGTGCGGATAGCTCACGCTCATTGCGGGCTTGCCCCCTTCTGCCGATCTCTCAGTCGCGCCCTAGTTCCGCGATTGATCGACCAACTTGTTCTTCTTGATCCAGGGCATCATCGCCCTGAGCTTTTCACCGACGACTTCGATCGGGTGCTCGGCGGTCATGCGGCGCCGCGAAAGCAGCATCGGCGCGCCGGCGCGATTCTCGAGGATGAAATCCTTCGCGTATTCGCCCGACTGGATGCGAGCGAGCGCCGAGCGCATTGCCTTCTTGGTTTCTTCGGTGATGATCTTCGGTCCCGTCGCGTATTCCCCGTACTCGGCGTTGTTCGAGATCGAGTAGTTCATGGTGCCGATGCCGCCCTCGTACATCAGGTCGACGATGAGCTTCAACTCGTGAAGACACTCGAAGTACGCCATTTCCGGCGCGTAGCCGGCTTCGGTGAGTACCTCGTACCCCGCCTTGACGAGCTCCACGCAGCCGCCGCAAAGGACCGTTTGCTCGCCGAACAGGTCGGTTTCCGTCTCTTCCTTGAAAGTGGTTTCGATGACGCCGGCCCGGGCTCCGCCGATCGCCGCCGCGTAGGACAGAGCGAGGTCGCGCGCCTTTCCGCTCTGGTCGCGATGCACCGCGATCAGCATGGGCGTGCCGCCGCCCTGTGCGTAGGTCGAGCGCACGGTGTGACCGGGAGCTTTCGGCGCGATCATCACGACGTCGAGATCCTCCCGAGGCATGACCTGTCCATAGTGAATGTTGAATCCGTGCGCGAATCCGAGCGTCGCGCCCTTTCGGATATTGGCTTCGACTTCGGATTTGTACACGGCAGCGATGTGTTCGTCCGGCATCAGCATCATCACGAAGTCGGCGCCTTTTACCGCTTCGGAAATCTCCTTGACGTTCAACCCGGCTTTCCCTGCCTTGTCCCAGGAAGCACCGCCCTTACGTAGCCCCACGGTAACCTTCACCCCCGAGTCGTTCAGATTGAGCGCGTGGGCGTGTCCTTGCGAGCCGTAGCCCACGATCGCGACCTTCTTGCCCTTGACGAGCGACAGGTCCGCGTCCTTGTCGTAATAGACTTTCATGCTATTTCCCTTTTGGTTCTGCGGCGCGCGGGCTCAGACCTTCAACGCCCTCTCGCCGCGCCCGATGCCCGAGGCGCCGGTTCGCACCGTCTCCAGGATGGCGCTGTGCTCGAGCGCCTGGATGAAAGCATCGAGCTTGGCCCCGGTGCCTGTGAGCTCGATGGTATACGTGTTCTCGGTGACGTCGATAATACGACCCCGGAAGATATCGGACATGCGCTTCATCTCCTCGCGTTCCTTTCCCGTCGCCCGGACCTTGACCAGCATCAGCTCGCGCTCGATGTGGGCCGCTTCCGACAGGTCGACCACTTTGACCACCTCGACGAGCTTGTTCAGCTGTTTCGTAATCTGCTCGACCACGTCGTCCGACCCGGTGGTAACGAGAGTCATGCGCGAAAGCGACGCATCTTCAGTCGGTGCCACGGTGAGCGTTTCGATGTTATAGCCGCGCGCCGAGAACAAACCCGCGACTCTCGAAAGAGCCCCCGGCTCATTTTCGAGCATGATGGAAATGATGTGTCGCATTGTCCCCTCGCTAAAGGCCCAGCCCTCGGCGCTTTCCGCGCCCCTTGTGACGCGGCGCTCGTGGCGCCGCCGGACCAAGCTCCCTTCAGCCAAACGTTGATCGAACCCGATTGTGTGTCGGGCTTACAGCTCCTCGGCAAGAATCATCTCGGACAGGCCCTTGCCGCCCTGGACCATCGGATAGACGTTCTCGGTCCGGTCGGTGACGAAATCGAGGAACACCAAGTCGTTTTTGCGCTTGAATGCTTCCTTCAGCGCCGGCTCGACGTCGCCGGGCTCCTCGATCTTGATGCCAACGTGGCCGTAGCTCTCGGCGAGTTTGACGAAGTCGGGCAGCGCGTCCATGTACGATTCGGAGTAGCGGTTGCCGTGAAAGAACTGCTGCCACTGGCGCACCATGCCCATGTACTTGTTGTTGAGGTTCACGATCTTGATCGGGAGCCGGTATTGCTTGCAAGTCGAGAGCTCCTGGATGCACATCTGAATGCTCGCCTCGCCGGTGACGCAAGCGACCGTCGCGCCCGGGTTCGCGAACTGAACACCCATGGCCGCAGGCAGGCCGAAGCCCATGGTGCCCAGGCCCCCGGAGTTGATCCAGCGGCGCGGCTTGTCGAATTTGTAGAACTGCGCCGCCCACATCTGGTGCTGGCCGACGTCGGAAGTCACAAATGCATCGCCTTTGGTGATTTCGTAAAGTCTCTCCAGCACGAACTGCGGCTTGATGATCTTGCTTTTCTTGTCGTATTTCAGGCAGTCCTTGGATTTCCACAGCCCGATCTGGGACCACCAGGCGCTGAGCGCCTTCTGGTCCGGCTTGTAGCCAGCGGCTTCGAGCTGTCGGATGAGCTCCTCGATCACGTCGGACACATTTCCGACGATCGGGACGTCGACCTTCACGCGCTTGGAGATCGAGGACGGGTCGATGTCGATGTGAATGATCTTGCGCTGCACTTGGCTGAAATGCGCCGGATTACCGATGACGCGATCATCGAAGCGCGCGCCGACGGCAAGCAGTACGTCGCAGTTCTGCATTGCCATGTTGGCTTCGTAGGTGCCATGCATCCCGAGCATGCCGAGGAACTGCGGATCGGTTGCGGGGTAGCCTCCCAGCCCCATCAGCGTGTTGGTGCACGGAAAGCCGAGCAGCTTCACGAGCTTCGTGAGCTCCTTCGCGGCGCCCGAGAGGATGACGCCGCCGCCGGTGTAGACCATGGGACGCTTCGCCTCGGCGAGCAACTGCACCGCTTTCTTGATCTGACCCGGATGCCCCTTCACGACGGGGTTGTAAGAGCGCATCGTCACCGTTTCCGGGTACTGGAATGGGCACTTGGCCGAGGTGACGTCCTTGGGAATGTCGACGAGCACCGGGCCGGGCCGTCCGGTCCTGGCGAGATAGAACGCCTTCTTGATCGTGA
>DASPWT010000125.1:0-10306 GCA_035637655.1 Burkholderiales bacterium
CATATGCAACAATTATCCAGACATTGTCAAAACCCTCGGATCCGCTCCTTGAGCCGGTTGGCGAGCTCGCGGTCCAGCTTCTGCAGTATCTCCAGTGCAGCTTCGGCGTCCTTGCGCTCGCCGATCCGCACCTGGGTCGAGCCGAGCTCGAACCAGCCGCGGGGAAACAGCGGCTCGAGGCGCACCGCTTCCCGGTACGCGCCGACCGCCCGGTCGAGCCGGCTGGCGTCGCGGTAAGCCTCCCCGAGCAGGAAGAACGTCAGATAGGACGTGCGTCCGATGATGCTGGCGCGCTCCAGGGTCTGCGCCGCCCGCCCCGGCTGGCCGGCCTGCCGCTGGGCTTCGCCCAGGAGGTTCCAGGCGGAGACGTCCTCGGGGCTGCGCTGGGTCACCCGGGACAGCGCCGCAATGGCCTTGGCGTAGTCGCGGCTGCGCAGCCACCCGTAGCCCGCCACCACTCCCCAGTCGGAACCTTCGGGATCGCGCTTCTGCTGCTCTTCGGCGAACTGCACCATGGCGGCCCAGTCCTGCTTCTTGTCGAGCTCGGCGACGTGCTGCCGCACCTCGTAGGTATCGCCGCGCCCGGCGAGGGCCGACGGCAGCGGGTCCGCCGGGAGCGGCGGGGATTCCATGCTGAAAGCGGAACCGGGGGATGGAGTGCAGCCGCAAAACGCAACACAGGCCGCAATAGCCGCGGCGAGCCCCTGGAGGCGGGAATCAGACCTTGTTTTGATAGACGTAGGCCTGCTGCTTGACGTTCGATTCCCGGGTGCGCTTCAGGTCCTCGGGGTCGAGCTTTCTGTCCCACCACAGAGCCCGTCCTTTTTTTTGCTCCTGGACGATGTGCGGCTTCTCCTGGAGCAGCTCGCGGATCATTCGGGTGAGATCGGATTCGTAGGGTTGAGCCATGGGTTGCGGATTATACGCCCCTTGCCAAGCGAGCAAAGACTGTATATAAACACAGATACGGAGGCTCCATGACCGAAGAACTCACCCCCAAGCAGCAGAAAATCCTCAACTTCGTCCGCAAGGCCATCCAGAAGACCGGCTTTCCGCCTACCCGGATCGAGATCTCGAACGCATTCCGCTACAGCTCGCCCAACGCCGCCGAAGAGCATCTGCGCATGCTGGAGAGGAAAGGCGCGATCGAGCTGACCCCGGGCGCCTCGCGCGGCATCCGCCTCACCGAAGAGCCCGGGCTGCCGCTCATCGGCCGCGTCGCCGCAGGCAGCCCCATCCTCGCCGAGGAGCACATCGAGCGGCGCTGCCAGGTCGATCCGGCCCTGTTCCAGCCGCGCGCCGACTACCTGCTGAAAGTCCGCGGCATGAGCATGCGCGACGCCGGCATTCTCGACGGCGACCTGCTCGCCGTGCACCGCACGCGCGAGGCGCGCTCGGGCCAGATCGTGGTGGCGCGCTTGCACGACGAGGTCACGGTGAAGCGCCTGCGCCGCCGCGGCAATACCATCGAGCTGCTCCCCGAGAATCCCGAATTCAAGACCCTTGTCGTCGATCTGCGCGAGGACGATTTCGCAATCGAAGGCCTCGGCGTCGGCGTGATCCGCCGGCCTCTTTGACGCTCGTTTTCCCGGGAGGCCGCGATCCATGGCGGGCATGCCTTTCTCTTTCGCCGCCCTGCTCGATCGCCCCGACATCTGGCGCGGCGACAGTCTGAGCCGGGCCGGCACGCCGACCGTTCCCTGTGGATTTCCCGGGCTTGACGCCGAGCTTCCCGGCAGGGGCTGGCCTGCCGGAGCGCTGACCGAGATCCTGCCTGCGCACGAAGGCATCGGCGAGCTGCGCCTGCTTGGACCTGCGCTTGCCGGACTGTCCAGGCGCGGATTGCGGCTCGTCTGGATCGCGCCGCCTCACCTGCCCTACGCGCCGGCGCTCGCCGCGGCGGGAATCGATATCGCGAACCTTGTCATTGTGCGCACTGCCTCGCCGAAAGAAACCCTCTGGGCGACCGAGCAGGCGCTTGCCTCGAACGCCTGCGGCGCGGTGCTCGCCTGGCCTCAGGGCGCGAAATACGCGGAGCTGAGGCGCCTGCAAATCGCCGCCGAAGGCGGCCGCGCACCTGCTTTTCTGTTCCGGGCCCCGGAGGCTGCCGGCGAGTCTTCTCCCGCCCCGCTGCGGATCGCGCTCGGCACGAGCGACGGCGGCCTTGCGGTATGCGTGCTCAAGCGCCGCGGTGCCCCCCTCGCCCGCCCTATCCTGCTGCCGCCGATGCCGCCCGCCGTGCGCAGCAAAACCCATCATGTGGATCGCCATTCGGCTGCCCCGGCTGCCGCTCGAGATTTTTTTGCGCGGTTCGTCCACGCCTGAACCTTTCGCGGTCGAAGAGCGACACTGCGTTTTCGCCTGCGACCGCAGGGCCTTCGCACGCGGCGTTCGCGCCGGCATGGCTGCAGCGGCGGCGCTCGCTCTCGCGCCGCGGCTGCGCGTCGCGCCGCGCGACCCCGCGACGGAAACCGAAGCGCTGCTCGGCGTGGCCGGATGGGCGGCGCAATTCACACCGGGCGTGGCGCTCGAATTTCCCGACGGCGTGCTGCTCGAAGTCTCGGGCAGCCTGAAGCTTTTCGGCGGCCTGGAATCGCTTCTCGAGCGCCTGCGCCGAGGGTTGGCAGAAATGGGCTGGAGCTCCGTGCTCGCGGGGGCCCCTACGCCGCGCGCGGCTTTCTGGCTCGCCTTGGCCGGAAAGCAGAAATTCATCGGCGAGAGTGCTGAACTCGAGCCTGTGCTGGCCGCGCTACCCCTGGAGATTCTGCGCTGCAACGACGAAACGCTGGCGGCGTTCGAGGCGATCGGCGTGCGCACCCTCGGCGAGCTGCGCGCGCTGCCGCGCGAAGGCGTGGCGCGGCGCTTCGGGCAGGGACCGCTGGCCGAGTTCGACCGCGCGCTCGGGCGGCTTCCCGATCCGCGGAATTTTTTCGTCCCGCCGGCTGGATTCAGGGCGGCACTCTCGCTTCCCGCCGAAGTCACCCAAGCCGGGGCGCTGCTTTTCGCCGCGAGGCGGCTGATCGTCCAGCTCGCCGGGTTCCTCGCCGCGCGCTCGGGCGGCGTGCAGCGCTTCTCCCTCCGGCTCAAACATCGCGACAGGACTGCCACCGAAATCGCGATCGGCCTGGTCGCGCCTTCGCGCGACGCCGAGCACTTCACGCTCTTGCTGCGCGAGCGGTTCGCCGGTCTCGAGCTCGCCGAGCCGGTGCGCGAGATCGCTCTACGGGCCGAGGACATCGTGCCCCTTGCCGGAAACAATCTCGAGTTGCTGCTCGAGGAAGGCAGGGCGCCGGGCGACTGGGCGCGTCTGGTCGAACGGCTTCGAGCGCGCCTGGGCAGTGAAGCCGTGTGCGGCATCGCGAGCCACGCCGAGCATCGCCCGGAGCGCGCCGGCGTGATCGCCGATATAGGAGAAAAGCAGTTGCAGCTCGATTTCGGCGAGCGCCCTTTCTGGCTGCTCGATCGCCCCAGGCCGCTTGCCGAGATCGAGGCCGTGCCGCACCACGACGGGCCGCTCGAGCTGCTCGTGGGCCCGGAGCGCATCGAGTCCGGGTGGTGGGACGGCGACGACGTCGCCCGCGACTACTTTGTCGCCCGCATGCAGAACGAAGCGCTCGTGTGGATCTATCGCGAACGCCGTGGCGAAGGAGGATGGTATCTGCACGGCGTTTTCGCCTGAAGCCGTGTATTCCCTTCTCCCCGCCTACGCTGAGCTGCACTGCCTTTCCAACTTCACTTTCCTTCGCGGCGCTTCGCATCCGGAAGAGCTGGTGAAGCGCGCCGCGGCGCTCGGCTACCGGGCGCTCGCGCTCACCGACGAGTGCTCGCTCGCCGGCGTGGTGCGGGCGCATATCGCGGCGAAAGACGTCGGCCTGCCTCTGGTCATCGGCTCGGAGATACGGCTGCAAGACGGTCCCGGGCTGGTGCTGCTTGCCACCGACCGCGAAGGCTACGGCAATCTGTCCGTTCTCATCACCCGCGGTCGGCGCAGGACGAAGAAAGGCAGCTATTCGCTCTGCTGGGACGATCTGGACGGCGGACTGCCCGGCTGTCTCGTTCTCCTGGTTCCGGACGGAAAGCACGACGCCGAGCATGCGCGGTTCGTCGCCGAGCGCTTCGCCGGCCGCGCGTGGATCGCGGCGGAGCTGCTGTGCGGTCCGGATGATCGCGCGCGGCTGGCCGCGCTGCGCGGGCTGGGAAAGGCGTACGGGCTGCCGCTCGCCGCCGCGGGCGATGTGCACATGCACGTGCGCTCGCGAAAGGCCCTGCAGGACACGCTGACTGCCATCCGCCTGCGCACGACAGTGCAGGCTTGCGGCCGCTCGCTTCAACCCAACGCCGAGCGCCATCTGCGGCTGCGCATGCGTCTTGCGCAAATCTATCCGGCCGGGCTGCTCGCAGAAACCGTGCGCATTGCCGAGCGCTGCCGTTTTTCGCTGGAGGAGCTGCGCTACGAGTATCCCGAAGAGCTCGTCCCCGCGGACGAAACTCCGGCGAGCTGGCTGCGCAAGCTGACCGAGAAAGGATTGGCGTGGCGCTTCCCGAATGGCGTTCCGGGCGAGATACGCAAGCTGATCGAGCACGAGCTCGCGCTCATCGCCGAGCTCAAATACGAGCCTTTCTTTCTCACCGTCTGCGACGTGGTCGAGTTCGCGCGTGCGAAAAAAATCCTTTGCCAGGGGCGCGGCTCGGCGGCGAACTCCGCCGTCTGCTACGCGCTCGGCATCACCGAGATCGATCCTGCGCGCATGAACGGCTTGTTCGAGCGCTTTGTCTCGAAGGAGCGCCACGAGTCGCCCGACATCGACGTCGATTTCGAGCACGACCGGCGCGAGGAGGTCATCCAGTACGTCTACGGCAAGTACGGGCGCGACCGCGCCGCGATCGCGGCCACCCTCATCACCTATCGGCCGAAGAGCGCGCTGCGTGATGTCGGCAAGGCGCTCGGTCTCGATTTGGAACAGGTCGACCGGCTGGCGAAGAACCTCGCCTGGTGGGACGACAGGAGCTCTCTTCCCCAGCGCATTCTCGAGGTGGGGCTCGATCCGTCGAGCCCGATAATCCAGCGGACGATCAAGCTTGCCGTCGCCCTCCTCGGCTTTCCGCGGCATCTGTCACAGCACGTCGGCGGCTTCGTCATCTCCCGCGGGCCGCTCGAGCGCCTGGTGCCGATCGAGAACGCAGCGATGAAGGACCGCAGCGTCATCGAATGGGACAAGGACGACCTCGATGCGCTCGGGCTCCTGAAAGTGGATGTTCTTGCACTGGGCATGCTGTCCGCCATTCGGCGCGCGCTCGATCTGATCGGCGCTTGGCGCGGCAGACCCTTCACCGTAGCCGACATCCCTCCCGAGGACCCGGAGGTGTACGAGATGATCCGGCACGCGGACACCGTCGGCGTGTTCCAGATCGAGTCGCGGGCGCAGATGAGCATGCTGCCGCGGCTGAAGCCGATGGACTTCTACGACCTCGTGATCGAAATCGCGATCGTGCGCCCCGGGCCGATCCAGGGCGACATGGTGCATCCCTACTTGCGGCGGCGGGACGGTATCGAGCCAGTGGAGTATCCCAGCAAAGACGTGGAGAAGGTGCTCAGGCGCACGCTCGGTGTGCCGATTTTCCAGGAGCAGGTGATGCAGCTCGCCGTGGTCGCAGCGGGTTTTACACCGGGAAAGGCCGACCAGCTGCGCCGATCCATGGCTTCCTGGCGGCGCAACGGAGACATCGAGCGCTTTCGCGAGCCGCTGATAAACGGAATGCTGGAACGACACTACACTCGGGAATTCGCCGAACGCATCTACAGCCAGATTCTCGGTTTCGGGGAATACGGTTTTCCGGAATCGCACTCGGCGAGCTTCGCACTGATCGCTTACAGCTCGGCCTGGATCAAGCGCTATCACCCCGCGGCCTTCCTCGCGGCGCTTATCAACAGCCAGCCGATGGGTTTCTACACGCCTTCGCAGCTCGTGCAGGACGCGCGGCGGCATGGCGTCGAGGTGCGGCCGGTGGACGCGCTGGCGAGCGATTGGGAGTGCGCACTGGAACTCGGGACGGATGGAAGCCCGGCAGTCCGCCTGGGCTTGTGCCTGGTTCAAGGCCTGTCGCAAGCCGGCGCCGAGCGCGTTGTCACCGCACGAAAAGTAAAATCGTTCGACGGCGTCGAGGACCTCGCCCGCCGCGCAGAGATCGACCGCCGCGACCTGAAATGCCTCGCTGCGGCCGGAGCCCTGGAGGCGCTCTCCGGCCATCGCCGCCACGCCTACTGGCAGGTCGCCGGAATCGAAACCGGCGCGCACATCCTGCGCGATGCGCCGGTGGCGGAACCTCCGGCGATTTTGCCGCCTCCAACCGAGGGAGAGAACCTCGTGGCCGACTACGCGAGCACCGGTCTCACCCTGGGGCGCCATCCGCTTGCGCTGCTGCGGGCGCATCTCGCGCGCCTGCGCTTTAGCGCCGCAGAGGAAATCCGCCTGTTGCCAGGCGGCAGCCGGGTCCGGGCGGCGGGTATCGTCACCGGTCGCCAGCGCCCGGGCACCGCCTCGGGAACGGTATTTGTAACGCTCGAGGACGAGACCGGCTGTGTTAATGTCATCGTCTGGCCGCATCTCATCGAGCGCCAGCGGCGCGAGTTGCTGGGCGCGCGCCTGATGGGCGTCGAAGGAGTGCTTGAGCGCGAAGGTGAAGTGATGCATCTTGTAGCCAGACGGCTCTCCGACCACAGCGCCCTGCTGGGCAGCTTGGTCACGCCATCGCGGGATTTTCACTGAAATGTACGCAGACACGCTCAAATTGATCGTCACCGGCGACCGGCGGCATCCTTCACCGCGGCTGCCCGAGCGCCTGAACGGCCTGTTCCGCTCGCTGGGCGACGCGAGCGGCGGACGCGCCGAACACATCGAGGACGAGATCTGGAGGCTGTGGATGGCCTACCGGGATTCCGCGGCGGCGTTCGACCTGGAACGCGCGACGCGCGCTCTCACCGCACTCGATTTCCCGGCGGCCGAGGGCATCCTCGCGAGGCTCGTCGCCGCTCACCCGGATTTCGCCGAAGCCTGGAACAAGCGAGCGACGCTCTATTACATGCAGAGCCGGGACGAGGAAAGCGTGGCCAGCATCCACCGCACCCTGGAGCTCGAGCCGCGTCACTACGGCGCGATCTGCGGTTTCGCGCAGATCTGCCTCTCGCTCGGAGACGCCGACAGCGCGCTCTTCGCCTTCGACGCGGCGCTGCGCGTCAACCCTCACTTGGAGGATGTGCGCGAGACGATCGATAAACTGCTCCGCGCCCGCGGGGCAGCCGCGCTTCACTGATTATCGTGCGGGGGCGAATCAGCTCGCGCGATACATGTAATCGCGGGTGAGCGGCAGCGGATTCGAGGCGTCGCCTTTCTTGCGGGCGAGCACCTGGTACACGTTCACCCACTCGTTTTCGAAGCCGTGCGCGCAGCCGGCGAGATAGACCTGCCAGATGCGGTAGCGCTTGTCCCCTGCGGCCGCGATCGCCCGCTCCCGGTTTTCTTCCAGGCGCCTGGCCCACTCGAGGCACGTACGTGCGTAATGACGCCGCAGCGACTCGGCGTCCGCAACCTCGAGTCCCGCGCCCGCCATCTCGCGAAGCACGAGCGAAAGGTGCGGAAGCTCTCCGTGCGGAAACACGTAGCGGTTGATGAATTCCCCCGCTCCCAGCCCGACCCAGCTGTTGTCGGGATCGCTCGCAGTGATGCCGTGATTCATGACGAGCCCGCCCTCGGCCAGGAGCGAGCGGATTTTCGCGAAATAAGCCTTGAGATGGCGCAAGCCCACATGCTCGAACATGCCGACACTCGCGATCTTGTCGAAGGCGCCCTCGCCCGGAACATCGCGATAGTCCTGCAGGCGCACCTCGCAGCGGCCCTTGAGGCCCTCATCCCGAATCCGCTGCGAGGCGAATTCGTACTGATTCCGGCTGAGCGTGACGCCGGTCGCCCGGGCGCCGTATTTCTTGGCCGCGCGCAGGATGAGCGCACCCCAGCCGCAGCCGATGTCCAGGAACCGCTCGCCCGGCTGGAGCATGAGCTTGTTGAGGATGTGATCGAGCTTCTGCTCCTGAGCGAGCTCCAGGGAATCGGTCTCGCTGCGGAAATAGGCGCAGGAATACACCATGTTCCGGTCCAGCCACAACGAATAGAAGTCGTTCGAGACGTCGTAGTGGTACTGAATAGCGTCGCGATCGCGCTTGCGGCTGTGGCGCCAGACACGCCGCAACCCTTTGTCTCCGCGGGAAGCGGCGCCTCGAGCGAGGCTTTCGGCCACCCGGAACACCTCCAGAATCGGCCCTTCGACCCGCAGGTAGCCTTCCACGTAGGCCTGGCCGAGCTTCATCAGGTCGGGGGACACGAGGAAGCGCAGCGCCGACGGGCTCGGCACGCCGATTTTCACCTTGGGCTCGCTCGCGAGATCGTAGGCGCGGCCGTTCCACAGCTCGAGGCGCAGCGGGATGGCTGCGGACCGTCTGAGCTTCGCGATCAGCCGTTCAACGCGGTGTTCGAGGAACATGTCGTTTTACCGGAGGGGTCGAATATCATAGCATCGCAGGCAGGACATTGAGGGGGACACCGTGAGGACAGCTCCGAGGCGTTTCACTGCGCTCGCATTCGCGGCCTTGTTCTCGGTCGCCTCGTGGGCGCAATACCCCTCGCGGCCGATCAAGCTGATCGTGCCGATCCCGCCGGGGGGCGCACCCGATATTTCGGCGCGGGTCGTCGGACAGAGGCTCTCCGAACTGGTCGGCCAGCCGGTGGTGGTGGAAAACCGCCCGGGCTCGAACGGCAACATCGCGATGGATCTCGTCGCAAAGTCCACACCCGACGGCTACACGCTGGGGCTGCTCGCCGACAGCATGATCGCCATCAACCCGCATTTGTACAAGGAAATGCAGACCGATCCCCTCAGGGACCTCGCGCCGGTCGCCTCGCTCGTATCGAATCAATGGGTGCTGTCGGTCAACCCTTCCGTTCCGGTCAAGAATTTCCGGGAATTCGTCGAGTACGCGCGCCAGGCCCGCCCGCCGCTTGCGTACGCCTCGGGCGGCAACGGCAGCATCCACCAGCTGGCCATGGAAATGCTCAAGCAGCGCGCGAGCATCGACCTCATACACGTGCCCTACAAGGGAGGCGCTCCCGCTGCAACGGCAACCGTTGCAGGCGAGGTGGCCGCGATGTTTTCCGGCACATCGAGCGCCCCCCAGATCAAAGCGGGCAGGCTGCGTGCGCTTGCGGTGACGGGCTCGCAGCGCTCGGCGCTCTTTCCCGATCTTCCGGCCATTTCCGAGTTCTATCCCGGCTACGAAGTCACGATCTGGCTGGGCTTGTTTGCGGCCGCGGGGACGCCGGAGGCGGTGCTCGCCAGGCTTCACGCCGAGGTCAACCGGCTGCTCGCCGAGACCGAAACAAAGGCGAGGCTCAACGCCGCGGGGGGACTGGAGGCCCACATCACCACGGCTGCGGAGTTCGCGGCCTTGATCCGGCGCGATTACGACAAGTACGGAAAACTGGTGAGAGACGTCGGCGTCAAGCTGGATTAGTCGCAAACCCGGGAGGGACGTTTGGAGGCTTTCCTCGCATCGCTGGTCAGCGTCGCCTTTCACGGCACCGCCCTGGGCATGATCCTGTACGTGATCTCGGTCGGCTTGTCGGTCACCATGGGCTTGATGGGCTTCGCCAATCTCGCGCACGGAGTGTTCGCCATGGCGGGCGGCTACGTCCTGACCACCGCGATCTCGCGCTTCGGCGTGCCCTTTCCGTTCGCTCTCGTGCTCGCCTTCGCTTTGGTTGCGGCCGCCAGCGTGGTCCTGGAACGGCTCCTGTACTCGAGACTCTATGCGGCGAGCGACCTCGAGCAGGTGCTCTTCACCATCGGCCTGATCTTCATCGCGGTCGCCGTGGCGCGCTTCATCTACGGAACGCTGCAGCAGCCGGTTTCCCTACCCGACTATCTCAAGGGTCAGTTTTCCCTGCTCGGCCGCGATTTTCCGACTTACCGGGTTTTCATCATCGTGTTCAGCGCCGTCATGGTGGCGCTCTTGTGGTTCGGGGTCGAGCGCACGCGCTGGGGGGCCATGGTACGCGCCACGGTGGACAACCGCGCCATGGCGCAGTCGGTCGGGATCAACACCAAGCGCCTGTTCACGCTCACCTTCGCGCTCGGCAGCGGACTCGCGGGACTCGGCGGCGGGCTCGGCGCGGAGATCATCGCGATCCAGCCCACTTATCCATTCGAAAACCTCGTGTATTTCCTGGTCGTGGTCTCGGTGGGGGGCCTGGGCAGC
>DASPWT010000126.1:0-9573 GCA_035637655.1 Burkholderiales bacterium
GAGAACGGGATCCCGAAGCAGGAAGGCCGGCGCGCGAGCTTCGACTTCGAGAAGCTCTACCGCGACGATCCGGTCGCGACAGGCGGCGTACCCGACCTCAAGGTGAGCGACGGCGAAGCGGCGCGCGAGCGCTAAAGCAGCATGCACGGTCTGATCCGAACCCTCGTGTTTGCGGCGCTGCTGCCGCTCGCGGCCGCCGCACAATCGTTCCCGACGCGAGCGGTGCGGCTGATGGTGCCGTTCCCGCCGGGCGGCGCGACCGACATCATCGGGCGCCTCGTGTCCGCGAAGATGCAGGACGTATGGGGCCAGCCGGTGGTGGTGGAAAACAAGCCCGGGGCGGGAACGGTGGTCGGGACCGACTACGTCGCCAAGTCCGCGCCCGACGGCTACACGCTCGGCATGGTGGTCACCGCCTACGTCATCAACCCCAGCCTGCGCGGCGATCTGCCGTACAACACGCTGAAGGACCTCAGCGGCGTCACGCAGGTCTCGGTGCAGCACCTGGTGATGGCGGCCAATCCCTCGTTTCCCGCGAACAACATTCCCGAGCTGATCGCGCTCGCGAAGAAGGAGCCCGGCAAGCTCGCCTACGCGACGCCGGGGAGCGGCACCGCGATGCACCTGTCGGTCGAGATGCTGAAGACGAGCACGGGCATCGACCTGGTGCACGTGCCCTACAAGGGCGGCGCGCCCGCGCAGCAGGACGTGCTCGCCGGGCACGTGCCGATCCTGATGGACGTGCTCTACGCGGTACAGCCCCTGATCAAATCCGGCAAGATCAAGGTGCTCGCGCTGCTTTCCCCCCGGCGCGCGCACGAGTCGCCCGAGTATCCCGTCGTTTCCGAATCCGTGCCCGGCGTGAGCGCGCTCTCCCTCGTCGGCATCGTCGCGCCCGCCGCCACGCCGCGCGATCTCGTCAACCGCATCGGCGCCGACATCGCGCGCGCAGTGAAATCCTCCGACCTCACCGAGCGCATGAAGCAGCAGGGCATGGAGCCGATCGGCTCGACCCCCGGGGAGTTCGATGCGCTCATCCGCGCCGAGATCGAGAAGTGGGCGAAGGTCGTGAAGCAGTCGGGGGCGAAGGTCGATTAGTCGTTAGGGGACGAAATCGTCCGGCGCTCCAGGCGGGATGGGCGGATGTTGTTTCAGACTTTCCTGAAAATTACGAATCAGACGAAGCATCGGGCCGCGCACCCAGTTCGCATTCTGATAGCCGATATCGCTCTCCTCCTTGGGATCCTGGATCAGATTGAAGATCCACGGGGTCTCGAGGCGAATCGGGCCCACGTTGGGCTCCGTCTCCCAAACGAGGTGCATTTTCCACTGACGCCATTTTACGGCGCGCATCTCGTTCTTGATGTAGTAGACGAATCCTTCGCGATTCGACTTTGACTGGCGCCCTAGGAAGAAATCGAGCTGATCCACACCATCAATCGGCCGATCGGCCGGCGCGCGCGCGCCGACCACGCGTGCGAGCGTCGGGTAGAGATCGGTGATGTGGACGATCTCGTCGGTCACGACGCCCGCCGGCACGCGCCCCGGCCAGCGCAGCATGAACGGCACACGCAGCGAACCTTCCATCGCCGTATGGTAGGTTCCGACCCATGGGCCCGCAGTGCCGCGCCACGGTCGACGGAATTCGGGGCCGTTGTCGCTGCCGAAGAAGACAACGGTGTCCTCGCGTAGCTGCAATGCGTCGATCTCGTCGAGGATCTGTCCGACACGGTGGTCCATTTCGGCCATCGAATCGGCGAATTCGCCCCAGCCGGTCTTGCCGATGAAGTCGCGGTGCGGAATCGTCGGATAGTGAAGCTGCGTGAGCGGGACGTACAGAAAAAACGGCTTTTTCCCTTTGCTTTGCCGGCGCATAAAATCGTTGCTGCGCGCGACAAGCTCGGCGTCGATGCGCCGGCGCATTTCGAGATCGTAGACTTCCACGTTGCGCGCGGGCTCGCCACTGCGGCCTTCCATCACGTGCGGAATTTCAACGACTGATGGATCGAAGCCCGGCGCGCTGGTGAACATGCTTTCGTTGGTCGTGCGCGGGATCCCGTACCACTGGTCGAACCCGCGATCCTTCGGGTAGCGTCCCTCCCGGTCGCCCAGGTGCCACTTGCCGAACATCGCCGTCGCGTACCCGCGACCGGAAATAAGCTGTGCGAGCGTGATCTCCCATGGGTGTATGCCTTGCGGCAAACCCGCCGGCACGGATTGCAGCCCGCCGGTGCGGATAGGATGGCGGCCGGTCATCAGCGCGGAGCGCGTCGGGACGCAATCACTCTCGACGTTGAAGTTGAGAAATCGCGTGCCCTCGGAGGCGAGTTGGTCGATCCGCGGTGTGGGCGCGCCGCGCAGCGCTCCCCCGCCGTAGCAGCCCAGCTCGCCCCAGCCGAGATTGTCAGCCAGGATCAGTACGATGTTCGGCAGCCGAGGATCGGTTGAATCAGTCAAGGTCCGGGGACGGCGATCCTAAGTTTCATGCGCAATCTCGGCCTAGTGCCCGACTGCTAATCGATCTTGATTTTCAACTCGCGCACGAGCCGACCGTAGCTCTCGTAGTTGGCCCGCACAAGCTTGGAAAATTCCTCGGGCGTGCTGCCGACCGGCTCGAGAGCCGCCTCGGCGAAGCGTTCACGGATTTTGGGGTCGGAAAGCGCCTTTACGATCTCGGCGTTGAGGCGCACGACGATTTGCTTCGGGGTCCCGGCGGGAACGAATACGCCTATCCACTGTTCAAGAACGAGCCCCTTGATGCCCGCCTCCTCGTACGTCGGCACGGTAGGTAATGTCGGCGCGCGTGTACGCGTGCTCTGTGCGAGCAGCGTGATCTTGCCCGCCTTGTAATGCGGAATCAGAGGCGAGGAGCCGAGTGAGGCAAGCGGCACCTGGCCTGCAATGAAGTCGGTAATCGCCTGTCCGCCGCCTTTGTACGGTACGTGCGTAAGCTTGATCCCGGCGAGACTCGCGAACCATTCCGCAACAATGTGCTGCTGGCTCCCGGCCCCCGAGGTTGCGTAGGGAATGCCGGGTTTCGTCTTTGCGAGCGCGATCAGCTCGGCGAGCGACTTCACGCCAAGCGAGGGATGCGCGGCGAGCACCACCGGCTGGCGCGAATGTTGTGTCACCGGAGTGAAGTCCTTGACCGGGTCGAAGCTGAGCTTGGGATAGAGGTGCGGCGCCGCCGTGAGCGTGTCGCTGAAGGAAACCACGGTATAGCCGTCGGGCGCGCTCCTGGCCGCGATCTCCGTACCGATGATGCCCGACGCGCCGGGACGGTTTTCGACCAACACTTGCTGGCCGAACGCGCGCGACAGTTTTTCCGCAATCAGGCGCGCCGCGATGTCGTTGGAACCGCCGGGTGGAAGAGGCACGATCCAACGAATCGGCTTTACTGGATATTGAGCCGACGCAGCGACCGGAGCCAGACCGAACAGGGCGACCAGCATGAGGGCACTATTCCTCATTGTTTGATCAACCCTATCCTCTTCAATATCTCTGTATTCAGCTTGTACTCCCGCCACAGGTCCGCGCGCAGCGGCTCGCCCGCGCGGTAATCCACGTCCACGCCACGAGCGGTCATCGTCTTCGCGAACGCCGGGTCGTCGACGACCGCCTTGGCGGCGTCGTGGATCTGCTTCACGATCGGCGCGGGCGTGCCCTTGGGCGCGATGATCAGGTACCACACGCCGTTCGCCACGTCCCAGCCGGACTCTTTCGATGTCGGCGTGTCGGGAAAGGCCGGGTGGCGCTTTTCCTGGAAGACCGCGAGCACGCGCATGCGCTTGCCGTCGACGAGCGGCTTAACCTCGCCCGGCTGTGCCACCACCGCCTCGATGTGGTTGCCGAGGAGCGCGGGCGAGGATTGCGCCCAGCCGGCGTAAGGCACCGGAATCATCTTCGTGCCTGTCCGGAAGATGAACTCCTCGAGGTTGAGGTGGCTCGCCGTGCCCTCGCCCGGCGTCCCGACGCGCATCTTGCCCGGGTTCGCTTTCGCGTCGGCGACGAAGTCCTGGATGGACTTCCATGGCGCGTCGGCGGTCACCGCCAACAGCGGATAGTAGGCGACCAAGTTGATCACCGGGTCGTACTCGTCCGGCGTCTTGTAGGCGAGCTTCGAGTTCATTTGCGGCGCGATGACGAGCGACGACTGCGGCGTGAGCAAGATCGTGTACCCGTCCGGCTTCGCCTGCACGAGGTCGGAGACGCCTACGGCGCCCCCGGCGCCCGGCTTGTTCACGACGGTGATGCCGTGAGGAAACTTGGGCTTCATCCCGTCGGCGACGACGCGCGTGACGATGTCGACGAGGCCCCCGGGGGGAAAGTTCGCGAGAAAGGTCACGTTCCGATCGGGGTATTGTGCCGCGCAGGGCAGGGCGGCGAGCGCGAAAAGCGCAAAGACAACTACGCGAACCATGGGACCTCCTCCAAGCTAAATGCGCGATTCCTGGTAGTCGAGGTCTTCCTCGATATGGTGCAGCACGTCGTCGCTGATCTGGTTTTCGCGCCACAGCCGGATCAGTTCCTGCCGCTCCGCCTTCACCGCCGCGTCCCTCAGACGCCGCGCGTCATCGGCGCCCGAGTGCCGCAGCACCAGGCCTTCGGGCACTGAGAGCGTGATTTTCTCGGCGAATTCGGCGCGGATGCGTTCGGCCAGTTCGTTCGAGATGCCGTCTTTCGCGGCCACGGCGTCGATGGCGGCGATCGCCGCCTTGCCGAGCGCCATCTGGGCGCGCTGCTGCTCCTCCTGCAGGCTCCAGTCCCGGCCGACCTTGAGCATGCGGATGAGCGGCTTCAGGGTCAGCCCCTGCAGGACCAGGGTCACCGCGATGACGACGAAGGTGAGAAAGATAATGAGGTCGCGCTCGGGAAAGGCGTTGCCGTCCTGGAGCGTCCGGGGCAGCGCGAGGGCGGCGGCCAGCGACACGATGCCGCGCATCCCGCACCAGCCCATGATGAACACCTCCCCCTCCCGGGGCGGCGCGACCTGTTCGCCGAGCGAAGCCCTCAGGATGAGTGGCAGATAGGTGGCCGGATAGACCCAGGCGAAGCGCACGAAGATCGCGACCGCGCTCACGAAAGCGCCGTAGAAAAAGAGCTGACCCACCGAGTAGTCCGTGAGTCGCGCGACGATTCCCGAGAGCTGCATGCCGATGAGGATGAAGACCAGGGTGCTCAGCAGGAACACGAGGAGGTTCCAGACCGAGCGCGCGATGATGCGCATCTCGGCCGAGACGATCTCCGGGGAGTAGCGCCCGCGCACCAAGCCCGCCGCGACCACGGCGAGAACGCCCGACACGTGCAGCGATTCGGCGAAGATGTAGGCGACATAGGGCACCGCGAGCGTGGTCAGCACCTCGATGAAGGCATCTCCGAGATAGCGGTGAATGAAAACGAACAGCCGCCCCATCAGGAAGCCGATCGCGATGCCGCCGGCCGCCGCTCCGACGAATTCAAGGCTCGCCTGCCACAGCGAGAACGCCCCGGTAAGCACCGTCGCCACCGCGAATTTGTAGATCACCAGGCCCGAAGCGTCGTTCACCAGGCTCTCGCCCTCGAGCACGGTGACCACGTTGCGCGGGATTTTGAGCCGCGAAAGGATGGTGGTTGCCGCCACCGCGTCGGGAGGCGAGACGATCGCGCCGAGCACGAAAGCGGCGGCCCAGGGTATGTCGGGAATGAGAATCTTCAGGGTCGCGCCGACGGCGAGCGTGGTCGCGATCACCAGACCGATCGCGAGCAGTCCGATCGGGCGGATGTTCGCCTTGAACTCGTGCCAGGACGTGAGCAGGGCCGCCTGGTAGAGAATCGGCGGCAATACGAGCACGAGCAGGAACTCCGGGTCGAACTGAAGCTGCGGCAGCCGGGGCACGAAGCCGAGCAGACCGCCCCCGATGACCAGCGCGATCGGATAGGGAAACCTGAAGTGCCGCGCCACCCACCCGAGCGCCACGGCGCACATCATCAGGAACAGGACCACCTGCAGCAGGGCCATGACTGCCTCCCCTCCGGAGCCGTCATTAAATCATGCCGGGCGGTGGTGCACCATGCCGAGCGCATGCGCGGCCTGGATGCGGGAGTTTGACCGCTTCACCCTCGCTTGCTAGCCTAGCGCCCATGGAATTCCCGCGAGCCCTCATGCGGCAATGCATCCCGGATTGACCACGCGGACCACGGCCCTCGGACTGGCCGCGCTGGTGATCGTCTCGGCCCTGGGCTACTGGGGCGTCAGTGCTTACCGCAAGGGCCAGCTGCAAAAAGCAGTGACCGCGCTCGTGAAGGATTCCAGCGAGCGGCTGCAAGCGGCGCTCGCCGTCGAAACGGAAGCAGTGCACGAGGACGCCGCTCAGATGGTGGGGAAGCTCGACGACCAGGCGCAGGAAGTGGACAAGCACGTGATCGAGCTGCGCGGCATGAGCGCCTCCCCGAACCGAGCGCTGGTCGACGCCGCCGAAGAGTACCTGCTCACGGTGAGGCAGATCCTGCGCAATCAGGCCGCGAGCCACCGCTATCGCATCCAGGTGTCGGCGAGCGAACGGGCGCTGCGCGATCACATGCGCACGGCCAGGCGGCGCTCGGGGACCTGGATCCAGGAGGCGCTGCGCGCCAAGGATCGCATGGAGAAGGACTATTTCGATTACCGGCTCTCGGTCGATGCGTTCGGCAGGCTGCTCGAGTCCTATCCCGCGACCAGGAAGAGCCTTGCGCGGCAGGTCGGCGCAGGCCTGCTCGTCGACGAGGCCGTCGCCGCCAACGCCCGCAAGCGCGTACTTGCCAATTCGAGGCGCGTCGCCGACGACGTCGAGCGGGCGAGACAGCTCGCGGCCGTGCGCTGATCACACTCAAGGAACCAACCCATGAGCTCATCCGGAAAAGTCGCGATCGTCACGGGCGCCGGCAGCGGCATCGGGCGCTCGGTCGCGCTCGCGTTTCTGAAAGACGGCTACCGCGTCGCGCTCGCGGGCAGACGCAAGGAACTTCTCGAAGAGACGGCGAAGCTCGGCGCTGGCGAGCGCGCGCTGGTCGTGCCGACCGACGTCACCGACCAGAAGGCGGTGCAGGCGCTGTTTGCCGCCGCGAAGGAGAAGTTCGGGCGCCTGGACGTGCTCTTCAACAACGCCGGAATCGGCACGCCGGGCAGCATCCTGCTCGAGGACCTCACCCTCGAGCAGTGGCAGGCCGTGGTGAACACCAATCTCACCGGCATGTTCCTGTGCACGCAGGAGGCGTTCAAGATCATGAAGAGCCAGAGCCCGCGCGGCGGGCGCATCATCAACAACGGCTCGATCTCGGCGCACGCGCCGCGTCCGAACTCGGCGCCGTACACCTCCACCAAGCACGCGGTCACCGGGCTCACCAAGTCGAGCGCGCTCGACGGCAGGAGGTACGACATCGCCTGCGGCCAGATCGACATCGGCAATGCGCGCACTCCGCTCGCCGCGCGAATGGCCGACGGCGTTCCGCAGGCGAATGGCGAGATCAAGCCGGAGCCGCTGATGGACGTGGACCGCGTCGGCGCGGCGGTGCTGCACATGGCGAACCTGCCGCTCGATACCAACGTGCAGTTCATGACCATCATGGCGACGAAAATGCCTTTCATCGGACGCGGATGACGCGCGGGCTGGTGGTGAAGGTTCTCCTGGGAGATGCGCAATGAGCGCCACCGACCCGCGCGCAATCACCCTTTCCCCGGGCCTCGTGTCCACTTCGAGCGACGAGGTCGAGCGCGTGCTGAGCGCGCTCATGGCGCGACGCGAGCCGCTCGCGGCGCTCCTCGCAGGCGGCGCCGACTCGCGGTGGAAGCTGCGCTTGGTCGACCCGATGAGACAGTACATCGTCGTCGAGCCGTTGTCGGGCGGGAGCGCGATCCCGGCGCTGCTCGAGCGCCAACAAGTGACCTTCGTCGCCGAGTTCGGCGGGATGTACATCGAGTTCCCCGCCTCCGGTCCGGCGCTCGTCACCGAGGAGGGGACGCGCGCGATCCGCATGGGGTTCCCCAAGGTCACCGTGAGCCGCCAGCAGCGCGCGCATCCGCGGGCGCCGGCGCGGCCGGATCTGCCCGTGCACTGCGCGATTCCCGCCGGCGCCGGGGTGGCTCTGGAAGGACAGATCATGGACATCAGCGAGGGCGGCCTGGGGCTCCTCGTTCGCGGCGCCTACCTCGTCCCGGCGCCGGGCACCCTCATCCGTGGCTGGCAAATCGAGCGCCCGGGGAAGGCCACCGTGAGCGTGGATCTCGAAGTGCGGCATTGCCGGCCCCTGGCGCTCGCCGACGGCGCGGACGCGCAGCGCTGGGGCTGCCAGTTCGTCAATCCCTCCGGTGAAGTGAAAGAGCTGATGCGGCTGTTTGCGAGCGAGTAGAGCGCGCTGCGCGCCGCGGAGGTTTGCACGCGGCCGGCCTTTTGAGACAATTGCGCCTTTTGCGCGCCCCCGGCCCATTCTTCCTAATGACCGAAAGGACCATCCGACGCGAAGACGCGCGCCTGCTGACCGGAGGCGGTCGTTACACCGCTGACTGGAATCTTCCCGGGCAGCTTCACGCCTTTTTCCTGCGCTCCGACCGCGCGCACGCCGACGTCGTTTCGATCGACGCGAAGGCCGCACTTGCGCAGCCCGGCGTGCACGCCGTTCTCTCCGGCGCCGATTACGCGGCTTCCGGATGGAAGTCGCTCCCCGGCGGCGTCGGTTATGAAGGCGTGGGAGGCCAGAAGCAGAAAAAACCTTTCTGGCCCGCGCTCGCGCAGAAGAAGGTGCATTACGTCGGCCAGCCCGTCGCCCTCGTGGTCGCAGAAAGCGCGGCGCTCGCGCAAGACGCGGCCGAGGAAATCGCGGTCGAGTATCGCGATCTTCCCGCCGTGATGGCTTTCGAGGGGGCGACGCGCCCGGGCGCACCGCGGCTGCACGAGGACATCCCCGGCAACCTCGCCTTCGAATACGAGACGGGCGATGCCGCCACCGTCGAGGCCGCGTTCGCCGGGGCGGAGCTGAAAACGCGGCTCACGGTGCGGAGCCAGCGGCTCGTCGGCAACCCGATCGAGCCGCGCGCCTTCCTCGCGAGCTTCGATGCCGGCAGCGGCGTCTTCACCGTCTATTCGCCGAGCCAGGGATTGAACGGCATGCGAGGATTTCTCGCCGCGGCCACCGGCCTCCCCGGAGAGAGAATCCGCGTCATCACCGAGCTGGTGGGCGGGAGTTTCGGCATCCGCAGTTATTCCTACGCAGAGCACGTCGCGGTGATGCTCGCGGCGCAGAAGCTCGGCCGCCCGGTGAAATGGGTGGCGACGCGCTCGGAGATCTTCCTTTCCGACAACCACGGGCGCGGGCTCACCCTGACCGGAGAGCTCGCGCTGGGCCGCGACGGCGCCTTCCTCGCGCTGCGCTTCGAGGACGCCGCGGACCTCGGTGCCTTTTCCACGCCTTTCGGCCCGCAGATCGGCTCGCGCAACATCACCATCACTATGGGCGGGGTGTACCGGATCGCGGCGATGTATGCGCGCACGCGCTGCGCCTATTCGAACGCCGTTCCCGTATCGGCCTACCGCGGCGCCGGTCGGCCCGACATCGCCTGCG
>DASPWT010000127.1:0-7221 GCA_035637655.1 Burkholderiales bacterium
GCTCCCGTTCGCCGCCTCGGCGGAGACGGTCACGCGCTTTTTGCCCGGTGGCTCATGCGCGACGGCCTCGAGGGCATTTGCGAGCAGGTTCCGCAGCACCAGCTCGATCTGGAGCCGGTCGACGAGGAGCGTCCTGCCGGTGCCGCCGCCTTCGATGCTGAGCTCCACGTCGCCGGAGCGGTTGAGGCCGCGGCCGATCCGCAGCGCCCCTTCGAGCAGGGTCTCGACCGTGACCTCCTCCAGGCGCGTCGTCCCGGTGCGAAAGAAGTCACGCAGCCGCGACACGACATCGCCCGCGCGTTTCGACTCACCGAGCATCTTCTCGATCGTCTCCGCGATCCCGAAGCGCGAACCGGCGTCGCCCCCGCGCTCGAGCAGGAGCTGGCAGGCGCGTCCGTAGTTGGCGAGCGCGGCGAGTGGCTGGTTGAGCTCGTGCGCAATGGCGCCCGCCATTTCGCCCGCCGCTGCGAGCCTAAGCGACTGCTTCAGGCTCTCCCCGGCGCGCGCGCGCTCATCCACCATCACGCCGAGGAACAGGCCCGTGAGAGTGAGGGCGGCGACGAGCGCCTGCAGCTCCACCACCGCGAGCGAATGCATCACCCCGCCGCGCGCGCCGAGCACCACGCCCGCCTGCACGATGGCGGAGGCGAGCGCGGCGGCTCCGAGACCCCCGCGCAACGCGATCCAGATCAGAGGAAGGAACAGCCCGTAGAAGAACTTCGAGGGATCGCCGGCGACTTCGACGATGTAATAGAGCGCGCCGGTCATCACGGCGAACTGCAGGAATGTCTCCGGCTTTCGCCACGAGCGCGCGAGCCGCACGCGCGCCTCGGGGTCGGCGGCGACCAGCAGAAGCGGGGCGGTGACGAGCACGCCGACGGCGTCTCCAAGCCAGAAGCGGATCGCGGCATCCGCGAAGGAGCTTCCCGAAATGAAGCCCGTTGCGAGCAACACGCCGACGTAGAGCAGCGCGACCGCCGCGGCGCCCGACGCCGTCACCGCGACGAAGATCCAGAGCCGGCGGGTGTCCCGCAGTCTTGGATCGGACTCGAAGATCGGGCGTAAAGCGCCCGCGATCGCGGCGTAGCCGACTGCGAGCACAAGCGAGGTCAGTGCGGTTACCCAAAGGCCGCCCGGTGCGTGCCGAATCACAACGTCGGAGACGAAGGCGGCGACGAAGACCACCGGCGCGTAGCCCAGGCCGCCCAGCATCATCCATACGATCGACAGCGCGGGCGGCGGATTCCAGGGCGTGATGTTGAAAGGCCCGAGCGGATAGATGTAGCTCGCCCAGTCGAGCGCGACGTATCCGGCGACGAACAGCAGCGCACCGGCGGCGCGCGACGCGAAAGCCCCGCGCGCTCCTGTCGTGCCTGATATGCGTTTTATCCAGCTCTGTATCGGCATGCTCCCATGGTCGGTCCCAGCGCCCGCCGTGGCAAGTACGCAATTTCACTTACGTCGATTCACGGATTTTCACGCCGCGGCGCTGGGCCTATCCTCCGGACATCTGCAACCCTTCCCCGGCTAGGACAACATGCACAGCGCACCCGCGGGACATTGGATGGAGCTGGCCGCCGCCGCCCTCTTCGGGCTCGCGGTCCTGCACACTTTTTCGACGAAGTACTTCGAGCATCTCGCACACACGCGCACGGCCCATGCCGGGCTGTGGCACCTGCTCGGCGAGGTCGAGGTCGTCTTCGGGTTCTGGGCGTTCGTATTGCTCGTCTTCCTTGCGACGGCGGGCGGCTGGAAGGCCGCCGCAGGGTACCTCGACGCGAGCCGCTTCGTCGAGCCGATGTTCGTCTTCGTGATCATGGTGATCTGCGCGAGCCGTCCGATCATGCAGTGCGTTTCGGGCTTCGTGCGCGGGCTCGGCGCATTCGTTCCGCTTCCGGCCGCGACGGCGCGCTATTTCCTCGGCCTGTCTTTCGTGCCGCTCCTGGGCTCTCTCGTGACCGAGCCCGCCGCCATGACGCTTGCCGCCCTCATGTTGCGCGGGACGATTTTTTCCCGGCGGGCGTCGAACGCGCTTAAATACGCAACGCTCGGTGTGCTCTTCGTCAACGTCTCCATCGGAGGAACGCTCACTCACTTTGCGGCGCCTCCGGTTCTCATGGTCGCCGCCAAATGGGGCTGGGACACCGCATACGTCTTCTCGATGTTCGGTTGGAAGGCGGCGATCGCAGTGCTGGTGAACGCCTCGCTCGTAACGTTCGTCTTCCGGCGCCAGCTCGCGGCGAAGGCGGGGGCCGACGAGAGTCGTTCCGAGCCGCGCGCGCCGGCGGCCCTGGTCTTCATCCACCTCGCCATCCTCGCGGGAGTCGTGGCCTCGAGCCACCACCCGGAGGCGTTCATCGGGCTGTTCCTGCTCTTCCTCGGGCTCGCCGAGGCCTACAAGCGCCACCACGACCGCCTGATGCTGCGCGAGGGGCTCATGGTCGCCTTCTTTCTCGCCGGGCTCGTCGTCCTCGGCGGACAGCAGAAGTGGTGGCTGCAGGCGGCGCTCTCCAGGTTGAGCGAATCGACGCTCTTCTACGGGGCGGCCGCGCTCACGGCGATCACCGACAACGCCGCGCTCACCTACCTCGGCTCGCTCATCGACGGCGTCTCGGACCAGTTCAAGTACGCGCTCGTCGCGGGCGCGGTCGCCGGAGGCGGGCTCACCGTGATCGCCAATGCGCCCAATCCGGCGGGTTTCGCGATCCTCAAGGATTCCTTCGACGAGCGCTCGATCAGCCCGCTGTGGCTGCTCGTCGCGGCGCTGCCGCCCACGCTCGTCGCGATCTTCTGCTTCCGCGGCGTCAACCGTGCCACGCTTGAGTTCTTCGACCTCGACGTCTGGCTCCAGTGGTTCCGCTCGCTCGACCCGGCGTTCCTCTTCCTGCTGATCCTGCCCTTTGCGGTTGCGGCCGTGGGGCTGTGGAGCGAAACGCTTAGGTCGGCGAGAGACAAGCGCAGGGAAGACTGAAGCGCGCGCTGCACGACGAGCGGCACTGCGCCGGGGCGATCAGGTGCGCACCAGAACGATATGCACGCGGTACGGCCCGTGCGCACCGAGGACGATCGTCTGGTCGATGTCGGCGGTGCGCGAAGGCCCGGAGACGAAGTTGATCGCGCGCGGCAGTTGCCGGAGCTCCGCGCGCGCAAGGGCCCAGGCGTCTTCCATGTGCGCGACGATGCGCCGCGCTTCCAAAATGGCGACGTGCGTCTCCGGAAGCAGGCTCACGGTAGCAGGCGTATCGGGACCGGAGGCGAACATGAGCGTTCCCGTCTCGGCGATTGCGGCGAATGCGCCGGTCACGCCGACGGCGTCGCCACCGTTCGCCTCGCGCGGCTCGAGAGCGAGCCCCGCGCCCTTCCAGTCGAGATCGGCCAGCTGCGGCCAGACGCAGCCGGCAAGCGGCAAGTCGCTCGACTTCAAGTAGCGCGCGACTGCGGCAGGGACTTCCGCTTTTGCGGCGACCTCCTCGGTCGTGCTCTGCATCGATTCGGCCCGGGCGCGAAAGTGCGCAACGAGATCTGCGTCGACCTTCGGCAGCGTCCCGCGCGGGTGAGCGCGCAGGTAGGTTTCGACCGCTTCCAGCTCGGCCCGGGAGGGCTTGCTTCCGCCCCGGCCTTGCGCCTTACGGATGCGCTCGAGAATCCTCTCGCGGCTGCCGGCCTTCCGATCTGTTGCCATGAATTTAACTCGCTTGCCGTCGGCCGAGCTGCGCTCGCCGGGTCGCATCCCCAATCTTGGATTGGGGCCCCTGCTCCGCCGCTCGCATCGCTACTCCAGCGCCTTCACGATGTCTTCGACGACTTTCTTGGCGTCGCCGAACACCATCATGGTCTTGTCCATGTAGAAAAGCGGGTTGTCCAGGCCGGCGTAGCCGGCGGCCATGCTGCGCTTGTTCACGAGCACGGTGCGCGCCTTGTGCGCTTCGATGATGGGCATTCCGTAAATCGGACTGCCCTTGTCATGGGCGAGCGGATTGACCACGTCGTTCGCGCCGAGCACGAGCACGACGTCGGTCGTGCCGAGCTCGCCGTTGATGTCCTCCATCTCGAATACCTGATCGTACGGCACCTCGGCCTCGGCAAGTAGCACGTTCATGTGCCCCGGCATGCGGCCCGCGACCGGGTGGATCGCGTAGCGCACGTTCACGCCCTTCGCGATCAGCTTCTGCCCCATCTCCTTCACCGCGTGCTGGGCGCGCGCGACCGCAAGCCCGTAGCCCGGCACGATCACCACCGACTCGGCGTTGGCGAGCAGGAAGCTCGCATCTTCGGCCGACCCGGAGCGCACCGTCTTGTCGCCGCTGCCGGCGGCGGTCGCGCCTTCGGCCGCGCCGAAACCCCCCATGATCACCGAGATGAAAGAGCGGTTCATCGCCTTGCACATGATGTAGGAGAGGATCGCCCCGGAGGAGCCGACCAGGCTTCCGGCGATGATGAGCATGGTGTTGTTGAGCGAGAAGCCGATTCCAGCCGCGGCCCAGCCCGAATAGCTGTTGAGCATGCTGATCACCACCGGCATGTCGGCGCCGCCTATGGGGATGATGATGAGCACGCCGAGCGCAAAGGCGATCGCGAGCATCGCCGCGAACGGCGTCCAGGCTTTGCCCTCGGCAAGGAAAAAAGCGATCCCAAAGCCGATCATCACGATCGCAAGTACAAGGTTGAGCAGGTGCTGACCCTTGAATACAACGGGCGCGCTCGAGAAAAGCCGGAGCATCTTCCCGAGGCCGGCGAGCTTCCCGAAAGCGATGACGCTGCCCGAGAACGTGATCGCGCCGACGAAGCTGCCGATGAAGAGCTCCAGACGATTGCCGCGCGGCAAAGGATCATGCTCGCCGAAGGCCGCGGGATTGTTGACCACGGCGATGGCGATCAGCACTGCCGCCATACCGACGAGCGAGTGCATCGCTGCGACCAGCTGCGGCATCTGCGTCATCTGAACGCGCTTTGCGACGAAGGCGCCGACCATGGCCCCGATCGCCGCGGCGACGAGGATGAAGGCGACTTTCTTCGTTACGGCGAGTGTCACCAGAACGGCAATCGCCATGCCGATCACGCCGAAGAGGTTGCCGCGCCGCGCCGACACGGGCGACGACAGGCCTTTCAGCGCGAGAATGAAAAGGACGCTCGCCGCCAGGTACCAGAGCGCGAGCTGGTTGGCGCTCATGCCTTGTCCTTCTCCGCCTTCGGCGTTTTCCTCTTGAACATCTCGAGCATGCGCTGCGTCACGAGGAAGCCGCCGAAGACGTTGACCGCGGCGAGGCCCACCGCGACCGCGCCCAGGATCGAGCCGAAATCGGTCTCGTAGGGGCCCGCGGCAAGGATGGCGCCGACGATGATGACGCTCGAGATCGCGTTGGTCACGCTCATCAGCGGCGTGTGCAGCGCGGGCGTCACGTTCCAGATCACGTGGTATCCGACGAAGACGGCGAGAACGAACACGACGAGATTGATGACGGTCGGGTCGATGGTTCCGGTCATGTTCAGCCCTTCTTCACGACTTCACCGTTGATGCAGACAAGGCTCCCGGCGATGATCTCGTCGGAGCGGTCGAGCTTCAGCTCGCCGGTCTTCGGATCGACGAGCAGGGCGAGGAAGTTGAGCAGGTTCCTCGCGTAGAGCGCGCTCGCATCCGCCGCGACCAGCGCCGGCAGGTTGGAGATGCCGATGAGCTTCACGCCGTGCTTGATCACGACCTTGTCTTTTTCGGTCAGCGGGCAGTTGCCGCCCTGCTCGATCGCCATGTCGACGACCACCGAGCCCGGCTTCATCGCGCGGACCGTCTCCTCCTTCAGGAGGACGGGCGCCGGGCGGCCTGGGATGAGCGCGGTGGTGATGACGATGTCGGCGGCCTTGGCGCGATCGTGCACGAGCTCCGCCTGGCGGCGCATCCAGTCGACCGGCATGGGCCGCGCGTAGCCGCCGGCGCCTTGCGCGATTTCGCGCTCTTCGTCGGTGAGATAGGGCACGTCCAGGAATTTCGCGCCGAGCGATTCGATCTGCTCCTTCACCGCGGGGCGCACGTCGGAAGCCTCGATCACCGCGCCCAGGCGCTTCGCCGTGGCGATCGCCTGCAACCCCGCGACGCCAGCGCCGAGGACGAGCACGCGCGCAGCCTTCACCGTGCCGGCCGCGGTCATCAGCATCGGCATGAAGCGGCCGTATTCGGCCGCGGCGAGGATCACCGCCTTGTAGCCGCCGATGTTCGCCTGCGAGGAGAGCACGTCCATGCCTTGAGCGCGCGTGGTGCGCGGCAGCCATTCCATGGCGAAGCAGGTGAGCCCCGCGGCTGCATAGGATTCCATCGTCGCGCGGTCGTAGGGATTGAGAAGGCCGACCACGATCGCGCCGCGCTTGAACAGGCCCACTTCCCCGTCCTGCGGCCCTCTCACCTTGAGCACGATGTCGGCGGCCGAAAAATCCCCCGCGCCCGGGACGATTTTCGCGCCGGCCGCTTCGAATTCCCTGTCGGGAACGCTCGCGGCGACGCCCGCGCCGGATTGGACGAGGATCGCGTGGCGCCCGCCCGCAGCGAGCTTCTTGACGGTCTCGGGAGTCGCGGCGACGCGCGTCTCGCCCGCGCGGGTTTCCGCGGGTATACCGATGTTCATGGATTTTTCTGTGGCGGCCGAAACGAAGTCCGATGATACACGGCCTCGTATAATCGGCTCAACTCAACAAGGAGGAGTGATGACCATCAAGGTGCGGCGCGTGGTGACCGGGCACGACGGCAAGGGGCGCGCCGTCGTGAAAATCGACGAAGTGTCGAAGAACATCGTTTCGAACCGGCCCGGGGCCTCGGCCTGCGTCGTGTGGACGACCGACGCGATCCCGGCCGACAACTCGGGCGATTCCGACGCTTCCACCAAAAAGGTCGGCACCACGCTTCCCGGCGGAACGGTATTCCGCGTCATCGAGTTCTCGCCCGGGGTGGCGCCGCGCGTGCACCGCACCGACTCGATCGACTACGCGGTGGTGATCTCGGGCGAGATCGACATGGAGCTCGAGAAAGGCAGCGAGGTCCATCTCAAAGCGGGCGACGTCCTCGTGCAGCGCGGCACCGTGCACTGCTGGGTGAATCGCGGCAAGGCCCCCTGCGTGATGGCCTTCGTCCTGGTCGATGCCAAGCCCGCGATGGCCGGGGGCAAGGTGCTCAGCGCGTTCGGATAAGGTTGAGGCAGTTGCGACGGCCGGCTAAAACGGAGGGAGGTCTAACGA
>DASPWT010000128.1:0-2232 GCA_035637655.1 Burkholderiales bacterium
GCTTTCTCACCAGATTTTGGCCCGGTCCTCGGGCCTGCGCCACATCGGGTCGCCTTCCCGGATGCCGAAGGCGTCGTAGAAGGGCTGGAGGTTCACGAGCGGGCCGATTGCGCGGATCATCCCCGGCGAGTGGGGATCGACAGCAAGCCGTTGGCGAAGCTCGTTCTCGCGCATGTTGGTGCGCCACACCTGCGCCCACGAGAGGAAGAAGCGCTGCTCGGGCGTGAGCCCGTCGATGAGCTTCTTCTCCTTGCCCGCGAGCGAGCGCTGCAGGGCCTCGAAGGCGAGGCTCGCGCCGCCGAGATCGGCGATGTTCTCGCCGAGCGTGAGCTCGCCGTTCACCTTCACCCCGGGAAGCGGCTCGTAGCCGTTGAACTGCTCCACGACCTTCTTCGCGCGCGCCTGGAACCGGGCGGCATCCTCCGGCGTCCACCAGTCCGCGAGGTTGCCCTCCGCGTCGTAGTGGCGGCCCTGGTCGTCGAAGCCGTGCGTGATCTCGTGGCCGATGACCGCGCCGATTCCGCCGTAGTTGACCGCGTCGTCGAGCGAAAAATCGAAGAACGGCGGCTGCAGGATGCCGGCGGGAAAGTTGATGTTGTTGGCCGTCGGATCGAAGTACGCGTTCACGGTGGGCGGAGTCATCCTCCATTCGGCCTTGTCCACCGGCTGGCCGAGCTGGGAGAGGCGGCGCTTCACCTCGAACTCGGTCGCCGCGCGCACGTTGGCGAGGAAGGCGTCGGGTCGGATCGCCACGCTCGAGTAGTCGCGCCATTTGGCCGGATAGCCGATCTTGGCGACGAAGCGCTCGAACTTGGCGAGCGCCTTCGCTCGGGTGGGCTCGGTCATCCATTCGAGCTTCGAGAGGCGGTCGCGCATCACCGCGGTGATGTTGCGGATCATCTCGTCCATGCGCGCCTTCGCCTCCGGCGGGTAGTAGCGCTCGACGTAGAGCTGTCCCAGCGCCTCGCCTATCGTGCCGTCGATCGTCCGGGTGGCGCGCTGCCAGCGCGGCTCCATCTCGGGCGTGCCGCGCAGGACGGTACTGTAGAAGCGGAAGTGCTCCGCCTCGAACGGTGCGGCGAGATAGGGGGCTGCTGAGCGCAGCACGTGGTAGCGCAGATAGACCTTCCAGTCGGCGAGCGGCCGCTCGTTCAACTGCCGCTGCAGGCCCTCGAAGAACCGCGGCTGGCCGACGACGATGTCGGCGGCGGCGGGACCGGCGATGCCGCGGTCGGCGAGATAGCGCGCAAGGGGAAACACCGGCAGCTTGCCGGCGAGGTCGGCGGTGGCCATCCTGTTGTAGTTGGCGAGCGCGTCGCGCAGCTCCGCCGGGGTCTTGGCGTCTGCGGCGAGTGCCTTCTCAAGGTCCAACACGGTTCTCGCGCCCGCTGCGGCTGTTTCGGGCGCGTCGCCCGCCAGCGCCAGCATCTTTGCCACATGCTCGACGAACGCGGCGCGGAATTTCTCGAAGGGCTCGTCGAAATAGTAGCCCTTGCTCGGCAGGCTCATTCCGCCCTGATAGGCATAGAGCGCGTTGACCTCGCTCTTCTTCTGGTCGGCCCTGACGAAGACGCGGAAAAACCCGTCGATCCCGCGGTTGTGCAGGGCCGCGACCGAGCGCGCGAGCTCAGGCGTGGAGGCGATCGCGGCGACGCGCGCGAGGTCGGCCTCCACCGGCTTCAAGCCCGCGGCGTCGACCGCCGCGGTATCCATCGCCGACTTGAAGAAATCGCCGACCTTCTGCTCGACCGACCCGGGCTTTTGCGTTCGCGCCGCCGCGGCTTCGAGGATGCCCTTGAGCGCGAGCTGGTTGTACTGCTCGAGCTCGTTGAAACTGCCCCAGCGCGCCTTGTCGGGCGGCACGGGATTCATTTTCTGCCAGGCGCCGAAGGCGTAGCGCGCGAAGTCGGCGCGCGGATCGGCGCTCTTGTCGATGTAGCTCGCGCTGAAGCGCGGCGGAACGGGTCGGGCCGGCTCGGCCGCACGGAGCGGCTGCGAGGCGAGCGCGGCCAGGACCGCGGCGAGGACGGGAATGCGGGGGAGTCTCATGGGTCTTTCGGGAAGGATGGACGGGGTGATCGGACGGGCGCCCATTATATATACGGCGGCGGCGTGAGCGACGCCTTGCGGGCACTTTTGTTGCCGGGCCGTACGTGCGATAGTACGCGCCATCGGCGGCCCGGCTCCGCGGCCCCGCACCCAAAAGGGAGAAAAAGAATGAACGGCATCCCC
>DASPWT010000129.1:0-11781 GCA_035637655.1 Burkholderiales bacterium
CCGGATTCCCGATATCAAGGAAGAGAAATACCTCTACGTCTGGCTGGATGCGCCGATCGGTTATCTCGCCTCGCTGAAAAACTACTTCGACTCGGGAAAGGCAAAGGCGAAAGGCGAAACCCGCAGCTTCACCGAGTTCCTCGCCGCAGGCGGCACCGAGATGATCCATTTCATAGGCAAGGACATCATCTACTTCCACACCCTGTTCTGGCCGGCCATGCTCAAGTACTCCGGCTACAAGACCCCGGACCACGTCCATGTCCACGGCTTCATCACCGTCTCGGGCGACAAGATGTCGAAATCGCGCGGCACGGGCATCGACCCGCTGCGCTATCTCAAGCTCGGAATGAATCCGGAATGGTTGCGGTATTACATTGCGGCGAAGCTAAACGGAAATGTCGAGGATATCGATTTCAATCCCAACGACTTCATGGCACGTGTAAATAGCGACCTCGTTGGAAAATACGTGAACATCGCGAGTCGTTGCGCAGGATTTATCCATAAGCACTTAGGTGGCCAACTATTGCCTTGGACAGAAAATCAAAAGGCTTCCATTTCGCTAATGCGCCTAAAGGAGCGCGTGTCTGTGTATCGCGACATTGACGATGATCTTCTTCCGCTTCACCCAGGCTATGAAAGATTTCCAGAGAGACTCTTATTTCCGATCATTTTGAGTTGGGAAGACGAGTTTAGGGACCTTTATGAAAATCGCGAGTTCGGCAAAGTCCTGCGCCAAGTCATGGAACTGGCCGATCTGGTTAACGACTATTTTGATCGATCAAAACCTTGGGAGCTTGCAAAAAACGATTCAAAATTGGCGGAACTAAATGAACTGTGTGTTATTACGATCAATTTGTTCCGAATCCTTACGATCTACTTAAAACCTGTCCTTCCATCACTTGCTACGCAAGCAGAAGCATTTCTCAATGTTGCTCCTCTCTCTTGGGAGGATCTGTTCCGTCCACTCGAACCCGGTCATCGAATCAATCAATACCGACACCTCATAACTCGTGTAGAAGAAAAGCAACTCGACGCCTTGTTCGATCTCCCCTCTCCCTCCGAGAAGAACGCCACTGAGGAAACAACCATGGATGAGAGGATATCCATAGACGACTTCTCCAAGGTCGATCTCCGCATCGCGAGAATCGTCAAAGCCGAGCACATCGACGGCGCGGACAGGCTTCTGAAGCTCACGCTCGACATCGGCGACGGGACGCGCACGGTATTCGCCGGCATCAAGTCGGCCTACGATCCAGCGAAGCTCGAAGGACGATTGACGGTGATGGTGGCCAACATTGCCCCGCGCAAGATGAAGTTCGGCGTTTCCGAAGGCATGGTGCTCGCCGCTTCGGGGGACGGGCCGGGGCTGTTTCTTCTTTCGCCCGACAGCGGCGCGCAAGCCGGGATGAAGGTCAAGTAGGAATGGGCATGAGTTCCTCGCCGCTTGCAGGCTCGCTGCTGGTCGCAGTTGGGTGGCTCGCGATAGCGGTGCTGGGGCTAATCCCGACCAACAGCGCATTTTTCGCGAGGCGAATCGCTTTTCCCCTGGGCGCGGCGGCCGGCGTCGCGCTCGCGGCCTTCGGCCTTCAGGCGGTGTGGCTGCCCCCGCAGACCCTGACGCTGCCGCTCGGGCTGCCCGACCTGCCCTTCCATCTGCGCATCGACCCGCTCGCGGGATTCTTCCTGATGCTCCTGGGCTCGGTCTCAGCCGGCATTTCCGTGTACGCCGCCGGCTATTTCGGCAACGAATCCTCGGGACGCCTCGCGCTCATCAGCCTGCAGTACCACGTGTTTCTCGCGAGCATGGCCTTCGTCCTGCTCGCCGACGACGCGTATCTCTTCATGGTGGCCTGGGAGACGATGGCGCTGTCCTCGTATTTTCTGGTGATCACCGACCACCAGCAGCCGGCGATCCGCCGCGCGGGCTTCCTGTATCTGCTGATCGCGCATCTGGGAGCGCTCGCGATTTTGCTTTGTTTCGGCGTTCTGCATGGGGGCCGCGGCGACTACACGTTCGACGCGCTGCGCGCCGCTCAGCTGCAGCCCGCGTGGTCGAGCGTGGCCTTCGTGCTCGCGTTCTTCGGCTTCGGCGCCAAGGCGGGGATGCTCCCGCTTCACGCTTGGCTGCCGGAGGCGCATCCGGCCGCGCCCTCGCCGGTGTCGGCGCTGATGAGCGGCATCATGCTGAAGACCGCCATCTACGGCATGGTGCGGGTGATCTTCGACCTGATCGGCGACGTCCGCTGGGAGTGGGGCATGGTGGTGCTCACGCTCGGCGCGGCCACGACGCTCTTCGGCGTGCTCTATGCGCTCATGCAGCACGATCTGAAGCGCCTGCTCGCCTATCACTCGGTCGAGAACATCGGCATCATCCTGCTCGGCCTGGGCATGTCCATGGTGTTCATCGGTTTCGGCCACCCGGCAGCCGGCGTGCTCGCCCTGATCGCCGCGCTCTACCACACGCTCAACCACGCCGTGTTCAAGGGGCTCCTGTTTCTCGGAGCGGGCGCTATCCTCCACTCCACGGGCCTGCGCAATCTGAACGACATGGGAGGCCTCATCCGCGGCATGCCGAAGACCGCATTTTATTTCCTGATCGGCGCGCTCGCCATCTCGGCGCTGCCGCCCTTGAACGGATTCGTCTCGGAGTGGCTGACCTTCCAGGCCGCCCTGCAGGCGCCGATCCTTCAGCACGGCGTGGTGCGCAGCCTCCTGCCGCTTTTCGCCGCGACGCTCGCCCTCGCAGGCGCGCTCACGGCGATGTGCTTCGTCAAGGTCTACGGCATCGCTTTTCTCGGCCAGCCGCGCGAGCCGGCTCATCGCACCCCGGTGCCGCACGCCGGCGACGCCGGCAGGATGGAACGCTACGGCATGGCCTGGCTTGCCGCTGGTTGCTTCGTGCTGGGGCTCTTCCCGACTTCGTTCCTCTTGATCCTGAATCGCGTCGGCGTCTCGCTGACCGGACAGGGCTTGTCCGAGCAGGCGCTCGCCGGTTCGGGCTGGCTGTGGCTGGTGCCGACGGCGGCGGGGCAGGCGAGCTACTCGCCGGTCATCTTTCTCGTGGTCATCGCTCTAGCGACCCTGCTCGCGTTCCTGCTGGTGCGCCGCTTCTACCATGGCCGCGTGCGCTTCGCCGCTCCCTGGGACTGCGGCTATCCCGAGCAGACCTCCCGAATGCAGGACACCGCGGATGCCTTCGGCCAGCCCATCCGCCACGTCTTCGGCCCGCTCTACCGCATGGACCGCCGGCTGCCCGGTCCCGGCGACGCCGATCCCAGATATGCGCTCAAGGTCGAGGACCGCCATTGGTACTGGCTGTACCTGCCCGTGGCGCGGGCGGCCGAATTCGTCTCCTCGAAGATCGCGCTCTTGCAGCAGGGCCGGATCAGCATCTACCTGCTCTACAGCTTCATCACGCTGATCGCGCTGCTGGTGTTCGTGCGATGAACAGCGTCCCCGGCATCGCATTCCAGATCCTGCAGTCGGTGTTCGTCGTGCTCGCCGCGCCGCTCCTCACGGGCTGGGTGAACCAGTGCCGCGCCTGGCTGCAGAACCGCTCGGCACCCTCCATCCTGCTGCCTTACTTCACGCTCGCGAAGCTGTTCCACAAGGACGCGGTGTTCGCGCACGACGCATCGCCGATTTTCCGCTGGACGCCGTACATCCTGTTCGGCTGCATGTGGCTCGCCGCGGGCATCGTTCCGGTGCTCGCGACGGGCCTGCCCTTCGCGCCCGCCGCGGACATCATCGCGCTGGTGGGCGTATTCGCCCTCGCGCGCATGTTCTCCGCGCTCGCCGCGATGGACATCGGCACCTCGTTCGGCGGCCTGGGGGCGCGGCGCGAGATGCTGATCGGCTTTCTCGCCGAGCCCGCGATGCTGATGACGCTGTTCACCGCGGCGTTCATTTCCAGCTCCACCCAGCTCACCACCATCGTCGATACCCTCGCTCACCGCGAGTTCGCCCTCTACCCGAGCCTCGCCTTCGCGGCGGTGGCCTTTCTCATGGTGCTCCTCGCGGAAAACGCCCGCATCCCGATCGACAACCCGACCACCCACCTCGAGCTCACCATGGTGCACGAAGCGCTGATCCTCGAATACTCGGCGCGGCACCTGGCGCTGATCGAGTGGGCGGTCGCGATCAAGCTGTTCGCCTACATGACCATCGGCATCGCCCTGTTCGCGCCCTGGGGCATCGCCGACGCCGGCGACTGGTCGGCGCTGCCGTACGCGCTCGCAGCGCTCGCGGGGAAGCTCGCGCTCGCCGGCGCCGGCCTCGCGCTGATCGAAGCGCTCCTCGCGAAGCTGCGCCTATTTCTCGCGCCGGAGTTCCTGTCCACCGCGTTCCTGCTCGCGGTGCTCGGCATGCTGACGCATTTCCTGGTGAAAGGCTGACGTGGAAATCCCGATCCTCGCTCAGCTGGTCAACGTGCTCGCCGCGTTCCTCCTGCTGATCGCGTTCGCGATGCTGTCGCAGCGCCGAGTGCTGACGCTCATCAAGCTGCTCGCCTGGCAGGGCGCGGCGCTCGCCGCCTCCACGGCGATCGTCGCCTGGTCGACCGGTCAGAATCATCTCTACGTTTCGGTTGTGCTGACGGTGCTGTTCAAGGTAGTACTCATTCCGTGGTTGCTGCACTGGCTGATCGACCGCTTGTTCGTGCGCTGGGACATCGAGACCCTGATCAACATTCCGACGACCATGCTGATCGGGATCGGCCTGGTGATCTTCGCCTTCGCCCTGGCCACTCCGATCTCGCAGATGGCGACCACGCTCACGCGCTCGACGCTGGGCATCGCGCTGGCGAGCGTGCTGCTTTCCTTCCTCATGATGATCGTGCGCCAGAAAGCGGTGCCGCAGGTCATCGGCTTTTTGGCGATGGAAAACGGCCTTTTCTTCGCCGCCACCAGCGCCACTTACGGCATGCCCCTCGTGGTGGAGTTGGGCGTCGCGCTCGACGTGCTGGTCGGCACATTCATCTTCGGAATATTTTTCTTTCATATCCGCGAACGCTTCGACAGCCTCGACATCCGGCATATGGAAAAGCTCAAGGAGGACTGAGTGGAAATCGCGATCGTCCTCGGCCTCCCGCTCCTCGGCGCGCTGCTGCTCGCCCTCACCGGCCACCGGGACTGGGCGCCCGAGCTGAACGCGACGATGAGCTTCGCGACCTTCTTCGCAGCCGTTCTGCTCACGGCCAGTGTCATCTCCGGCGGCCCGATGATCTGGGTGGGTGAGAGATTCGTCGCCGACCCGTCCAACGTGCTCCTGGTGGTGCTGGCGGACCTGCTCAGGGAGCAATTCTTCGTCGATCCGTTCAACGTGTTCCTAGTCGCGCTCACCGCCTTTGTCGGGTTCACCACGGCGCTGTTCTCGCGGCCCTACATGCGCACCGAGCAGGATCTCGGCCGGGTCAACGCGAGGCGGCTGCGGCTCTATCACAGCATGTACCAGCTGTTTACCTTCACGATGCTCTTGTGCCTGCTCTCGAACAACGTCGGCGTCCTGTGGGTGGCGATGGAGGGCGCGACGCTCTCGACCGTGCTGCTGGTGAGCCTGTACCGCACCCCGGCGAGCCTGGAGGCGGCGTGGAAGTACTTCATTCTGTGCTCGGTCGGCCTCGCGCAGGCCCTGTTCGGCACGATCCTCCTCTACTTCGCCGCGGAGAAAGTGCTCGGTCCGGGCGGCACTGCGCTCCTGTGGACGCATCTTCACGAGGTGCGCGGCCAGCTCGAGCCGACGGTGCTTTCGCTTGCGTTCGTGTTCCTGCTGGTCGGCTACGGCACCAAGGTAGGCCTCGTTCCGCTGCACAACTGGCTGCCCGACGCGCACGCCGAAGGCCCGACGCCGATCTCGGCGGTGCTCTCGGGGCTGCTCCTGAACGTCGCCCTCTACGCGGTAGTCAGAAGCAAAGTTCTCGTTGACGGAGCGCTCGGGCGCAATTTCTCGGGCGGACTGATGATGGGCTTCGGGCTGCTCTCGGTCGTCGTTGCGGCGTTCTTCCTTTCCAGGCAACGCGACATCAAGCGCATGTTCGCCTATTCGTCGGTCGAGCACATGGGCATCATGACCTTCGCCTTCGGCATGGGCGGCGCGGTGGCGGCGTTCGCGGGCCTTTTGCACATGACCGTGCACTCGCTCACCAAGAGCGCGATCTTCTTCACCGTTGGACACGCCTCGCAGGCCGCCGGGACGCAAAACATGGACTCGATCCGCGGCCTGATCCAGACGAGCCCGACCCTAGGCTGGGGCCTCGTGCTCGGGAGCCTCGCGATCCTCGGGCTTCCGCCTTTCGGCGTGTTCACGAGCGAGTTCATGGTGCTCACCACCGCGATGCACGAGCACTCGTGGGCGACGCCTTTCCTGCTGGTCGCGCTAGTCGTCGCCTTTGCGTCCATCTTCGGCAAGGTGCAGCCGATGGTGTTCGGCGAAACCGCTGCGCAGCGGCTGCCGCAGGGGCCCGCACTCGTGCCCGTGTTCACGCACCTCGCGATCGTGCTCGCGCTCGGCCTGTACATTCCGCCTTATCTCGTCAGCTGGTATCGCCAGGCGGCGGCGCTGATCGGTTGAGCGCAACCATGCCCCAGAACGAACTCCCGATCGAAGTCGAGCCGCTCGCGGGCACGATGCCCGCGTTTTGCGCCTCGGTTCCGGCCGCCGAGCTGCGCGGCCTGTGCGAGCAGGCGCGGGCGCGCAAGGCGCGTCTGGTCGCGCTGTGGGGCAGCGACGAGACGCAGCGCCGCGCCGGCTACGCGCTGCACCTCGCGCTCGGCTTCCCCTCGGGCCTGCTCTGGGCGAGCGTGCCGCTTTCGCGCGAGGCTCCGCACTATCCCGGAATCGCCGACATCTATCCCGGTGCAAACCGCATGCAGCGCGCCACGGCTGATCTGCTCGGCATCATCCCTTCCGCGGACGCCGACCGGCGCAAATGGCTGCGGCACGGAGCCTGGCCCGAAGGCGCGTTTCCCCTGCGCAAGAGCGTCGAGCCCGCGGCCCGCTTCGCTCAAGGCCCGGACCGCTATCCGTTCGTTCCGGTCGAGGGCGAAGGCGTGCACGAGATCCCGGTCGGTCCGGTCCACGCCGGCACGATCGAGTCGGGACACTTCCGCTTCTCGATCGTCGGCGAAAAGATCCTGCGGCTGGAGGAGCGGCTCGGCTACAAGCACAAAGGCATCGAGAAGCGCTTCGAGCAGATGACGCTCGAAGAAGGCGCGAAGCTCGCGGGCCGGGTCTCCGGCGACTCCACGGTCGCCTACGCTTGGGCGTACGCCATGGCGGTCGAAGGCGCCACCGGGACCGAGCCGCCGCCCCGGGCGCTTGCCCTGCGCGGCATCCTGCTCGAGCTCGAGCGCATCGCCAACCACCTCGGCGACCTGGGCTATCTCGCCAACGACGTCGCCCTTTCGTTCGGCTTTTTCCAGTTCTGGCGGCTGAAGGAAGACCTGCTGCGGACCCACGCGCAATTCTTCGGCCACCGCTACCTGATGGACGCCATCGTTCCCGGCGGCGTCGCGAAGGATCTGCCGCCCGCAGCGGGCGAGTCCCTCGCCGAGCGCCTGGCGAGAATCGAGCGCGAGGTCGCGACCCTGAAATCGATCTACGACGAGCACGCCGGCGCGCAGGACCGCTTCATCATGACCGGACAGGTGACCCCCGAGCTCGCCGAGCGCATGGGCCTCACCGGACTTGCGGCCAGAGCGAGCGGCATCGCGCGCGATCTGCGGGTCGATTACCCGATCCCGCCCTATCAGCAGCTCGATCCGCGCGCGGCTTCGCACACGCGCGGCGACGTCGCGGCGCGCGTTGCGGTGCGCTTCGACGAGGTTTTCGAATCGATGCGCCTCGTGCAGGCGCTCGTGCAGCAGCTGCCCCCCGGGGACATCCGCGCGCCGGTCGCGGCGGCCGCTGCGGGCGCGCGCGGCCTTGGCTGGGTAGAGGGCTGGCGCGGTGAGGTGCTGGTAGCCCTCGATGTCTCGGGCACAGGTCGTATCCACCGCCTGCATCCGCACGATCCCTCGTGGCAGAACTGGCCGCTCCTCGAGCACGCGGTGCACGGCAACATCGTTCCGGACTTCCCGCTCATCAACAAGTCGTTCAACCTGAGTTACAGCGGCGTAGACCTGTGAAATGTATCAACTGCTGAAACAAATCGCGAAGACCGGCATCGTCAGCGAGCCCGCTCCATTTCCGGACGCCGCGCTGCGGCAACTCGAGCAGCGGCTCGGGCAGGTGATCCTCGAGCATTTCGGCCGCGCGCTCGCGATCCGGCACGTGGACGCGGGCTCGTGCAACGGCTGCGAGCTCGAGATCCACGCCATGAACAGCCCCTACTGCAATCTGGAACGGCTCGGTATCAAGTTCGTCGCGAGCCCCCGCCACGCCGACCTGCTGCTGGTGACCGGTCCGGTGTCGCGCAACATGGAAACCGCGCTCAAGCGCACCTGGGAGGCGACTCCCGACCCGAAGCTGGTGGTGGCGATCGGCGACTGCGGCTGCACGGGCGGCGTGTTCGGCGAGAGCTACGCTAGCTGCGGCCGCGTCTCGAACGTGATCCCAGTGGATGTCGCCGTTCCCGGCTGCCCGCCGACCCCGGTCGCGATCCTGCAGGGAATTCTCACCGCGATAACACCGGGCCGCAAGTAGCGATGGAACTCTCTCTCGCGTTCATCGGCTGGTTCTTCACGCTCAGTTCCGCGGGCGCGCTCGTTCTGGGGGCCGCGCTGATCGCGATGCTCGCGACCGCGGGGGATCTGCAGCGGCGCTACCTGAGCTACAGCATCTGGAACGATTTGCTGCTCGCGGCGATCTGGGTGCTGGGGCTCGCCGGAGGGATCGGCGTGATCCGCCTGCAACCGTGGGGAAGATACCTGCTGGAGCTTTTCTGCTGGGCGCTGATCGTGCTGCTGCTGCTCTCCGCGGCTTCCCGGCTTTACGCCCTGAGGCAGCCCGGCCCGGGGCAGCCGCCGGTCAACTGGCTGGGCGCGTTCGGCGGCATCACGCTGATCCTGATCCCGGTCCTCGCGATCTGCGCCGCGACCATCGTGACCCTGCGCAGCCCGGAAGCCCTCAAAGCGTTTTCCTGACCGTTCAGGGTTTCAGGTAGGCGTAGCCTTCTTTTTGCTGCAGATGCGTGATCTGCACCACGCCGGAGGGCACGAACTCCACCCCGAGGATGAACTGGTCCTTCTTCAGCTTGCGGTTGCGCAGCGTGATCTCGCACACCTGGAACTTCACGCCCCTCGCCATCAGGTCCTGCACGCGCGCGTCGAAGGGGCCGAAGCGATCCTTGGCGCCCTCCATCAGGAAATCGATACCGTCGGCGTGGGTCACCGCAACGAGCCTCGCCTTGGGATCGACTTCGAGATGATTGTTGATGTTGCGCAGGCCCTTGGTGGCCTGCTCGACACCGCTGTCGAAGTGGTAGACGGCTTTCTCCTGTGCCCAAGCGGCGGACGCCGCAAGGGACAGCGCGAGGACGGCGAACAGTTTCGCTGCGAATCTCACGGCATGCTCCTTTGACAATCGTCGACGCCGCTCACTTTACGCGAACCCGCCGGGATTAGAAAATCAGCGGATGGCGAAACACCTGGTGATCTCCGGCCGCGTGCAGGGCGTCGGATTCCGCTATTCCATGGCGGATGAAGCCGAGCGGCTCGGCGTCACCGGCTGGGTGAGGAACCGGCGCGACGGAACGGTGGAAGCGGTGGTGGACGGCGCGGCCGACGCCGTGGATACCCTCGTCGCCTGGGCGCGCCGCGGGCCGCTGTCGGCGCGCGTGAGCGAGGTGCAGGTTACGGAAGTCGCGGGAAGTTTCGAGCGCTTCGAGATGCGGCCGACCGGGTAGGCGCAGGGCGGGGAAAAGCCGCCGGGCGTCACCTGCCCGGTCGTTCACACGCCGCCTGGTCGCGCTGGCAGCCTTCCTGGCAGGCCTGCGCGGCGGGGGCTTCAGTTGTCGTGCGCCGGCATTTCTGCATGCAGGCGGTGGAGGCGCTCCTGCAACTGGGCGCCTCGTCGCCTCCTGTGATTCCCTTGTAGGCGTAATAGCCCGCCGCCACTGCGACCGCGAGGACGACGAGCATGCCGAACGAGCTCAGGCCGCGCTGCGAACCTCTCATCACCCCGCCTTGCGCCGCGCCTGCCCCGCTTGCCCGCCGCGAAGCCCTTCGAGGATCGCAAGCGCGCGCGCCATGGAAAATTCTCGAGTCTTCCGATCGAACGCCTTGGCGTTATCCGGCATCATGTAGCCGTGCAGCACACCCGGGAACACGTGCAGTTCCAGGTTCTTCATGCGCGAGGCCGCGCCGCGATAGGCATCGAGCACCTCGGCGGGCGCCTGGTGGTCCGCGTCGCCCCAGATGATGCAGACGGGCCGCTCGATTGCCTCGAGCTCCCCGATGTAGTCGAGCATCTGCGAGCCGTGGCACGAGATGCCCGCGTCGTATCCCAGGCGCTTCGGCCCGAGGATCGCATAGGGCCCTCCGTAGCAGAAGCCGATCACCGCGGCGCGCCCGTTCGATTGCGGCAACTTGCGCAGCTCGGCGAGCGTATCGGCGAGATCGGCTTCGCCCGTTTTGATTTTTTCCAGGCGCGGCTGCGAGCGCTGCTTGGTGCGATCGTCGTCGCGCGCGAGCGGACCCGGTACCGTGCGCCAGAACAGGTCGGGCGCCGCGGCGATAAAGCCCTGCGAGGCGAACTCGTCGGCGATCGCGCGGACGTCGGCGTTCACGCCGTGCACGGCGGAAGCGAGCACGATCGCAGGAACCTTTGCGCCGGCGCGCGGCGCGGCGACATAGCAGTCGAATTCGCCGCCCTCGCCCGAGCGGACCCTGACGTTCTTGCCCGGCATGTCGCCTCCTCTCCTGCGTGCTGACTTGGGGTGCATACCGTACCGCAGGGCGATAGGCTTGTCCAACCTCCCCGGGTGGCCCGCGTATAATCGCTTTTCTCATCATCTGTCACCGGCGAAAAGAAGGAGTCGATTCATGAGCACCAAATACAAAATTCTGATCCTGGGCGCTTCGTACGGTTCGCTTCTGGGGACCAAGCTCGCGCTCGCGGGGCACGCAGTGCACCTCGTGTGCCTGCCCGCCGAGGCCGACCTGATCAACAGGGAAGGCGCGATCGTGCGCATGCCGGTCAAGGGCCGCGAAGGGCTGGTCGAAATCAATTCGAAAAAACTGCCCGGCAAACTGTCCGCTGGCGGCACCGCGGGGGTCAATCCGTCGGACTACCACCTGGTCGCGCTCGCCATGCAGGAGCCGCAGTACCGCTCGCCCGGCGTGCGCGAGCTGCTCGATGCGCTGGCCAAGGCCAGGGTCCCCTGCATGTCGATCATGAACATGCCGCCGCTGCCTTACCTCGCGCGCATTCCGGGTGTGGACGTCAAGGCATGCCGGAGCTGCTATACCGACGCAAGCGTGTGGGATGCATTCGATCCGAAGCTCGTGACGCTGTGTAGCCCGGACCCGCAGGCGTTTCGCCCGCCGGAAGAAAAGGTCAACGTGCTGCAGGTACGACTGCCGACAAATTTCAAATCGGCGCGCTTCGATTCTGACGCCCACACCGCCATCCTGCGCCAACTCGAGTCGGACATCGAAGCGTCCCGTTTCGGCGGGATCGAGCTGCCCGTCAAGCTCAAGGTCTACGACTCGGTCTTCGTGCCGCTCGCGAAATGGGCCATGTTGCTGGCCGGCAACTATCGCTGCGTGCAGATAGACGGCATGCGCCCCATCAAGGACGCGGTGCACAGCGACCTGGAAGCCTCGCGTTCTGTATACAACTGGG
>DASPWT010000130.1:0-4958 GCA_035637655.1 Burkholderiales bacterium
TCGGCGAGCCGACGCTTTCATGATGCCTCCTTTTTTGAACATTTGGTGTGTCGCACACGAGCACGAAGTCGACTGATCTGTTCGTCCGAGAGGTCGATTTGCCAGGGTTGACCCTTTGTCAGCTGGTGGCCTGCCAAGAGCCCACGTGCCAGATAGTCGAACACGGTTTGCGGCGTAATCCCGAGTTCTGCGGCCGTGCCCTGGATCGAGAAGCTGCCGTCGGGCCAGCGCATTGGATTCGCGCTGACGCCGTTGATCTTAACGGTCGGGATGTCCCAGCGGGTGCGCAACAACCAGACATTCTCGCCCTTGAAGGTGCAGCCGCGGGCGGCGACGAAGCCTTCCTGGTTCAGTGTTGCGGCTATCTCCTTGTCCATCTTGCCGGCGGCGTTGAGCTCCGTGATCCGCTGCCGTAACCGATCGAGGTCGACGTAGTCGCGGTAAGTGTGCACGCGCCGCTGCAAACGATGCTCGCTGGTCGCGCCGGTCTGCCACACGATCTTGAGCCACACCTGACCTTTCGCCTGTCTCTGGTCGAGGACGACTTCGCGCACGATAAAGCGCAGAATGCGCTTCCGGTCGGAGGCCGACGTGGTGGCAGCGTGCCAGATTCGCGGCAGGTTCTCGCCCAGAGCTTGCAGCGCTTCGCGATCCGCCACGCCCAAGACGAGCGGTTCTCCAGACCGCCATCGCGCATGCTCCTGCTCGATAGCCTCGCCGGCGCGCAGCTTCTCTTCCCAGGCACGTTCGAGCGAGCGTGCCACAAGCCGGTTCTCCGGCTCGACGGCATCATACTGGCGCCGCGCCCGCTCAGCCTCGTACCGGGCGCGTTCTCGTCGGAGCGTCCATTGCCGCTCGAGTTGCCGGCTCTCCTCCTCCAGCTGCCCCATCGCCGCGAGCGCGATCGCAATCTGATCCGGGGCGAGGGCATCGAGGAGGACGCGTTCGATGAGCGTGTCGACCGGCAAAGCCCGGACTTCCTGACACAGCGCACTGCCTCGCAGGTCCCGGTCGGACCGGCAGCAATAGACTGGATAGTCGCCATTCGGCCCTGTGTAGCGCAAGCTCATGCGCCGTCCACAACGGCCGCAGATTGCGATGCCCTGCAGCAGCGCCGAGCCTTTGCGCGGCACGCCAGCATGCCCGGTCTCATAGCGGTTGACGTTGTCTGCCAATCGCCGCTGGTTGGCCATGAACTCCTCCCAGCCAATATAACCAGGGTGAGCGGCTCGCAGGCAAACCACCCAGTCCGCGACTGCCACTTTGACGGTTCCCCGGACCGATCCGGGTCCGCATCGGCTCGGATCCTTTTGCCGGCGGCCGTAGACATAAGCCCCAGCATAGGCCGGATTCTGAAGAATATTGCGGACCCGCGCACTGTCGGCGTCCCGCCAGACCACGTCGTGCGGGGACGGTCCGAGCACGGGTCGAACCGGTAACGGCAATCCGCTCGTGCGCAGAAAGCGCATCACGCCGCGTGCGCTTTGCAGCTCCCGGAACTTGCTGAAGACGAATTGCAGACGCGCCTGCACTTCTTCATCGGGGTTGAGGATGATGGCACCCGCTCGGTCGTGCGCGAGTCCGGCGGGCAGCGGCAAACGGAGTTCGCCTCGCGCCGCTTTCTGACGCTCGCCCTGATGAAGGCGCATCCGGATCTGGTGCAGTTCCGCCTCACTCATGATCCCGGACAAGCCGAGGAGTAAGCGGTCGTGGTAGGCGCGCGGATCGTAGAGACGCTCGCCATCCGCGATCAGGACTGCGAACACCGAGCAGAGCTCAAGCAGTTGGTGCCAGTCGCGATTGTTGCGGGCGAGCCGTGAAGCGTCGAGGCTGACGACGAGACCGGCATTACCGAGGCCGATCTCGGCGATCAACTTCTGGAAGCCCTGGCGCTCCACGCTGCCCGCGCCCGATTTGCCGAGATCCTCGTCGATGACTTGCACGCGCTCATTGGGCCATCCCAGAGCGATGGCGCGGTCGACGAGCCGGTATTGCAGCACCGTGCTTTCCTGGTGCTGCTTCACCTGGTTTAGCGACGACTGCCGCACATACACATAGGCAAGCTTGGCGCGATGTGCCGTCGTCGCCCGCTCGTCAGCGGTGCTCGCTGCGATCAGCACGGGCCATCTCCGTTTCTAGCGGGACGCGCGTCGGCAGCATCCGTCGCAAGAGCCCCGCCAGTATCCGGGCGATCTGGATTTGCGTCTCTGGCAACAGGTCCGGCCATGGACGTGGAGTGGCTGCCGGAAGCTGGTTGATCTTGACGGCCGGACTCAGCGGTGGAGACGCAACGCGACGATGCGGAATGGCTTGCAGGTTCATCGCGAATCACCTCCTCGGTGAGGAGGTTTAGAATCCTGTTCACGTGTCGCGCCAAGGGGATCAATGTACGGACACTGATCCGTGGGAGATCGGGACCCGCTGGCCGCGATGGGATCATAAGATCCGTCGACGCCTTCCGAACCGAGCGCTTCCGTCCGTCAGGCAGTTCAATCACCACGTAGCTGGGACCGCGTCCGGAACGCTCCCCAAGAACCGCAAGTCGATGACCAAATAGGAAATGGCGCGGGTCGGTGATCGTGACGTGAGACACTACCCGACCAACAATAGTGGCATTCTGCGATGTTCGTCGACCCAACCATCGCCGATGCCATTCTCGACCGCCTCGTGCACAACGCCTACCGGCTCGTCCTCAAGGGCGAGAGCCTGCGCAAAGCCGCCGCCAAGCGTCACAACCTTGACGCCCAGCCCGCCGCCTGACCTGATGAGCATGCCGACACGAGAGCACCGCCCCCGAGGTGGCCGGGATCATCGGAATCCCCGGCCGGCTTCAATCGGAATCGGTGGCCGCCTTCGCTCGGAATCCCCGGCCGAATTCGTCGGAATCCGCAGTTCCTTCTCATTGCTCGAGAGGAGGAGCCGATGCGGCTGACATTCGACGGGACTTTCGATGGCCGTGATCCACTCGTTCCTTTCCGTTGGCGGCGAATCCAAAGGGCGCAGGATTATGAACGCACTTCATGAATGGATTCGAGCAGCCGAAGCGGCCAGGGTGACGTGCCTCAACGCGCCCGAATTCGATGGCCTGATTCGACATCAAAAGCAGCGACTCGAAGGGGTCGGATCAAATCAGGTTGATGTTCCGACCAACGAAACAATAATTTCTAAGCGGCCTGTGGAGAAAATCAAGGGAAGGAGCCGGGGCAAGCGGTACGTCTACATACACAATGACCTTGCTAGCGCGGCCTTCCATTTCAAATCGGTCATTGAGAGCCGCCTTGAGAAGGACGACCGCAAGGGCATCACGTTCGATTGCATGGCTTGTCTCGTGATGAGCGCATTCTCGTTCGAGGCCTACATAAATTTCCTGGGAAGCAAGCTTATTGAGAAATGGAACGAGCGACAGCGGTTCGACACGAAGGTCGAGCAAGTGCTGGACCGGCTCAAGGTAAAACCAGATTGGGACAAACGTCCCTATAGCACCATCGATCGCCTCAAAAAGTTCCGCGACCTTGTTGCGCACGGGAAGCCTGATGAGGAAGAGTACGACAAGATCGTCGAGATTGCAGCGGACGGAAGTGATTCCCGTCCGGACCTACGCGGGAAATGGGAAGCCATTTGTGCAACGGACTCGGTCTTTGAAATCTATGAGGACACCGACCTGATCTGGAAGGATCTCCTCGGAAAGTCAGGACTAAGCGTTTACGACACGCTCACTCGTGGTGAAGGCGGGGTAACACTTCTAGAGGTCACCGAAGGGTAATGGGAAAACGACGGTTACTGCCGTCGACACCAGTTTCGCTGCCTCTCACAACAGCTTTTCACCGCAACAGCGAAGAGCGTGACCAGCGAGCGATGTGTCAGCATCTGTTGCTATTTATCCCCGTATCAAGTTTCCCTTCCCGTGCAGCAGGCTCGCAGGCCCAGTTTAGGGTCTTGGGGGTAGCGCAGTCTATCTGTGGAGGAACGCGTCCAGACCTTCTGGCTTGGGAAGCGTCGGTGACTTCGCCTCCAAGTCGGTATCGGGGGCGATGACTTTGAACAGCTTGCGCAGAGCGTAGTGGGCGGACTCCCATTCGTAGCGCGTCAGTTCTGCACCGCGCATGCCGCGCAGTCTCAGGAACGGCATGAGCCGTTCGGTCAGCCGCGTGCCCTTGTGGTGATCGGCGTACGCGATGGCACTAGCGAGCCGGAATTTGGCATTCTCCAGGTAGTATTCGACAGTCCAGTGGCGGTTTGCCTTGTCGTCGGCGAACGTGATGGCGTTGTCAGTGATGACCTTCAGGAGGAACGCCTCCTGGCTCTGGTGAATCCGTATGTCGTCGCGAAACGTGTCCGCCAGGAACACGGCGCGCCACAGTGAGAAGGCTGCCCCGATCAAGTGGTCAAGCAAGTATTTAGGATCGAGATCGAGGGAGGGCGGCGGGTGGTGCCGCACGAATCCGTATAAGGCACGTAGTGTGTGCTGCACCTCGGCGCGCTGGTCGATGGCCCAGGCCAAATGTTCTTCGTCCGGCTTCTCGTCCTTCGCCGGTCTATCGTTGCTCATTGGACCCTCCTGCTGGCCCTCACCTGAAAGCGAGACCGACGCATAGGTCTTGAACTGTTTCCAGAACGTTATCTCGAAGAGCGAGCTGATACCGTCTTCATGCGCGACGGCTCGACGGACCATAATTCCGGGCTCGCGCGCGTAGACGGAGCCGAATCTATCCAAAGCGTCTTTCCAGGGTGCGATATCGTTCTCGGGCAGCGCATAGAATTCTATCTCGTAGGGCGGCTCGATGAAGATGCCGTCCTCGATGTAATAGATGCCGCGCACGATCTTCTCAGTGATTCGCTGGAAGCTCTCCGCGGGAACGAGTACAGCAACGGGCTCTTCGTTGACATTGGCCCGTCGGTTGCCCAGGCCAGGGAAAATGCCGTGGTCCGGAATTTGGCCGCCTTGAAGAGCTTCAGTG
>DASPWT010000131.1:0-19470 GCA_035637655.1 Burkholderiales bacterium
AATCGTGTCGTTGTCGCTGATCTGCGGGGTCACGTTCATCACGAATCCGACCGGTACTGTGACCGCAGTGGTGTTGACTGTGTTCAAGGTTCCTCCGATTACCCCTCCTAACACTTGTGTGCTCGACTGAACGTTGAAATAAACGATGTTGTCGACGACGCGCAGCAAGGCGGTCTGGTTGTTCAGGACCGAGAGCTTCGGACTGGAGAGCACCCGCACGTTGCCGAAGGACTCGAGCAACTGGAGGACGCCGGCGATGTTCGTTCCTCTCGAAACGGCGAGCGTGAGGAGGTTCGGGATCGCGGAGGCGCTCGGAAGGCTGCCTGGAGGCGAGACGTTAAAGACGGGCGGAAAGGCGGGCGTGGTCGTAACGTTCCCCGAGGAAATTTGGTTGCCCGAGAAAGTTGTGAGCCCCCGCGTGCGCAGGGCCGTCCAATCGATCCCCTGTTGATACTGGTTGTTCAGCTGCACTTCGGCGATGGTCGCCTCGATCAGCACCTGGCGCTTTACGTTTGCCATCACCAGATCGAGAAATTCCTGGATCTTTTCATGCTGCCGCGAGGTCGCCCGCACGATGACGACGCCCGCCTCGGCATTGACGATCACCGCCGCCGCCTCCCGGAAGCTGACGTTGGGGACAGTCGCTGCAGGGGCAGCCCCGCCCGGTGCGCCCGGGGCTTGAGCCGCCGCCGGCTGGGGGGAGCCGGTGGGCAGGACCTTGTCCGTCTCGTGCAGGATGTCCTTGATGTTCTTTTCCAGCGTGGCCCAGAACTTGTTGTCGGAAGTATTGCGGACCGTGGTGCTGGAGCTGTTGCCCCCGCCCGTCCCGCCTGCGGCTCCGCCCCCTCCTCCTGCGGCCCCGCCGCCGGATCCGATTTGCGAGGAAACGCCGACGGTCCCCGTGGAGGTGCGCTCCATGTTGACGTAATCGATCCGGTAGGTGTGCAGATACGGGGAATCCGGCATGACGATCAAATTCGGGCCGTCCAATTCCCAGCGCATGTCGACCTGCTTGGAAATACGCGACAGAAGCTGCGGCAGAGTCTGCTCGATCGCATTGAGCGTGACCGTTCCCGTGATTCCGGGGTGAACGTCTATGTTCAGCTTGGCGTCGCGGGCGAGAGCGAACAGCAGTTCTTGCACTTTGACGCCGTTGACTACAACGCTGTAGGTCTCGGGCCGCGCCGTGGGTTTAGGCTTGGGCAGGATCGTGGAGATTCGTACGGGAGGCGGCACGGTTCCGGAAGGCGCCGGCTCCTCGGCGCGAAGGTGCGTGTCCGATTGCGGAATCGGCGCGTGGGCGCACGCGCCGAGCACGAATACAGCACCCGCCAGCGAAATGCGTCGCAAGGTGGCCTCCGATTTCCTTTCTAACCTGACCCGATACATTTTCCGGAGCAGTATAACAGTACCACTTAACAAGCTGATTTAACGAACCAAAAGAACTCCGATGCCGCTTATTTCACGGATTCGACATTGCGCTGATCCGGCCTGTAACGCCTCGGGCCGGGATTCGCCGCGCTCGCCGGGCAAGGAGTCCGCGGGCCCGCCGCTACTGGCGATTCTGGCTGCGCATTCTCTCCACGCTTCGATAGTACGGATGGTACGCGGAAAACAGGGGCGGGAGCCCGTGGATGGCCGCCAGCGCCTGTGCCTGGCTCGCGTAAGAGCCGTACGCGGCACGGTAGTGCTGCTGGCCGTCGATCTTCACGCTATAGACGAACAGCTCGCCGGCCGGCACCATCTTCGACGCTCTGCGAAGGAACTCTTCCAGTTGCGCCAGCCCTCTTGAATTGACGGTGGCCAGCTGGATTGCATAGTGATCCCCGGGCGCGCTGCGCAGCCACTCCTGAGTCGCCGTGAACCGCTCCTGCACCAAATCCCCGTGCTCAGGCGGAGTCGGTGGTCTCCCCAAGCCGGCGTCCGGCACGGCCGGCGCGACGGGCTGCACGTCGGGAACATCCGCAGACGGCAATCGCGGGGCGAGCTTGACCGCTGCGGCAGTGCTCACGACCTGAGCGGGCGAGGCCGTCGCAAGCGCCGCGGTTGCCACGGGGGCGGTGTTGACGCCGACGGCCGGCCCGGTCGCGGATGGCGCCGGTCCGGATATGGGGTGTGCGGGAAGCAGCAGGTGTGTTCCCCAGCCGAGCACGAGGCCGGCAGCGAGCGCGCCGGCGCCTATCCGTATCTTTTGCGCACCGGACCGCGCGCGATAGAACTCGGAGTCGCGTACGGCCCTCTTGACTTCCGCTGCCGTGACCGCGTGGGTGCCGTCCGCGAAGGCCGCGAGCAGGGCCTTGTCCGAGAGAATATTGACCCGGCGCGTCAGTCCCTGGGACGCGTTCGCAATGAGCTTGATCGCCTCCCGCGTGAACACCTCGGGTCCGCGGTAGCCGGCGGCGCGCATGCGAAAGTCGATGTACCTCTCGATGTCGCTGCGCACCAGGGGCTCGAGTCGAAAGCTCTGAGTGATGCGCTCCTTCAGCTGCCGCATGTGGGCCGTATCGAGGTGCTCGTCGAGTTCCGGCTGCCCGAACAGCACGATCTGCAGCAGCTTGTGACGGTTCGATTCGAGATTCGACAAGAGCCGGATCTCCTCGAGCGTTTCGTCGGGCATCGCGTGCGCTTCGTCGATCAGCACCACCACCCGCCGGCCCTCGCCGAAGAGCCGGAGGAGATGTTCCTGCAGCACCCGAAGGATGCGCGGTCCTTTTTCCAGTTCGAGCTTCAATTCGTCGCCGATTGCAAAAAGGATTTCGTCGCGCGACAGCGACGGATTGGCGAGATAGACGGTTTCGACCGCCGCAGGCAGCCGCTCCATCAGTACCCGGCACAGCATCGTCTTGCCGCTGCCGACTTCGCCGGAGACCTTGACGATGCCCTCGTCATGGCTAATCGCATAGAGCAGCGCTTCAAGCGTCGCGCCGCGGTTGGCGCCCCGAAAGAAGAAATCGGTGTCGGGGGTGATGCGAAAGGGCGGCTCTTTCAACCCGAAATGGTCTAGATACATCGAGTCCCGTCCCGGAGCGGACCGCGAGCCCTATTGCTGCTTTTGCGCCGATTCCATGCGGGAGTACAACGTCGTGCGGTTGATGCCGAGCATTTTGGCCGCCTGACTGACGTTGCCTCGCGTGAGCTTCATCGCCGCCTCGATGTAGCCCTGTTCCCAGGCCTTGAGCATCTGGTCGAGATTGAAGCTGCGCTCGCGCTGCAGGTGGCGCTGCGCCTGCTCGACAAGCGTCCCCGGATCCGACGGCAATCCGGGTCCCCCGTCGGCCTGCGCTTCCAGATCGAACTCGGGCTCAAGCTCCGCGAGGGACAGCTTCTGCCCGGCGTACTTGGTGGTCAGCCGGATGACGACGTTGCGCAGCTCGCGCACGTTGCCGGGAAAGTGATAGGCGCGCCAGGCCTTTTGCGCCGCTTCGTCCAGCGCGAACGGCGGGAGCTTCGCCTGCTCCGCGTAGAATTTGCGGTAGTGCTCGAGCAGCAGCGTGCGGTCCTCCTCCATCTCGCGCAGCGACGGCACCTCGATCGTGAACACCGACAGCCGGTGATACAGGTCGGCGCGGAAATTCCCTTTCCTGATTTCCTGGCGCAGGTCGCGATTGGTGGCGGCAATCACCCGGGAGCGGGAGAAACGCTGCTGCGTCTCGCCGACGCGCTGGAACTCGCCGTTCTCGAGGACGCGCAGAAGCTTGGCTTGCAGTTCGAGCGGCAGCTCGCCGATCTCGTCCAGAAACAGCGTTCCGTCGCTCGCGTCCTCGAAATAGCCCGATTTGTTCTGCGTCGCGCCGGTGAACGCGCCCTTGGTGTAGCCGAACAGCGTCGGCTCGACCAGGGTCGGCGCGATCGCCGCGCAGTTGAGCGCAAACCATGGCTTCACGCGCCTCCACGAAAGGCGATGGAGCAGGTTTGCCACCACTTCCTTGCCGGTTCCCGATTCACCCTCGATGAGCGCCGGAAAGGGGGAGTCGGCGTACTGGCTGATTTGGCTTTTCAGCTTTTGTAGTGCGGGGCTCTTGCCGATCAACGGATCGGCCTCGGCGATCCCTTCCCCCGAGATTTCAGCCGCGCGAAACTGCAGGGCGTGCAGCAGGATCTTTTTGAGATTCTCCGGATCGCAGGGCTTGGCGACGAACTCGGCGGCGCCGAGCGTGCGCGCATGCCTCGCGTTGGCAGCGTCGTTCTGGCCCGATAGCACCAGGATCTTCATGGACGGAGAATGCGCGAGCAAGTCGCTGATCAGCTGGAAGCCCTCGTCGGGCCGGTGGGGCATCGGGGGCAGCCCGAGATCGACCAGCGCGAGCTGCGGTGCCTCGTCGAGCTGCCTCAGCAGGCTCACGGCATGCTGGCGCGAATCGCTCACCATGACCTCGAAGTCCTTTCCGAGGGCGTAGGACAGGGTCTCGGTGATGAGCGGATCGTCGTCGACGATCAGCAGGCGGGGACGGGGATCTTCAGGCATGAGCTTCGATGCATTTCAGGAAGGCGCGCTCCAGCGACGCTTCCCCGTGGCGCTCGCACAATCCGCGAGGCGCGCCGGTATAAGCGAGCGTTCCCCGATGCAGGACGCTCAACTCGTCGCAGACTTCCTCGATGTCGGCGAGCGAATGCGAGGTGAAAAGCAGGGTTCGCCCCTCCGACATGAGCTTCAGAATCAGGTCCTTCGCGCGGGCGCGCGCCTCGGGGTCCAGGCCGCTCATCGGTTCGTCCAGGACGTAGAGGTCGCGTTCCGAAAGAAAGCAGGCGGCGAGCCCTAGCTTCTGGGTCATGCCCTTGGAATAGGCGCGCACCGGCTTGTCGAGGGCGGCGACGTTCAGGTCGAGCGCGGCGAACATAGCGCGGACGCGCGCCTCTTCGTATCGGCGTCCGAACAGCCGCAGCATCATCGCTATGAACTCGCGACCGGTGAGAAAATAGGGAGCGATGAAGCGCTCGGGCAGAAACGCGACCCGGGCGCGCGCATGCGGGCGGCGATGCGCGACGCCGTGGACTTCGATCGAGCCCGAGTCGAGGTCGCAAAAGTCGAGCAGGCACTTGATCAATGTGGTTTTGCCGGCGCCGTTCACACCGGCCAGGCCCAGGCACCTGCCCGAGGGAACATCGAGATCGATCCCGCGCAGCACCTCGGCGCGCCCGAAGCTCTTGTTCACTCCGCGGAATCGGACAAACGGCTCGGGCATAAGACGGGCAAGCCCTCGTAGAGAGGCGTCGATGATAGCGCAAAGGCGGCGCCCTTTCACGCTGGATCTACGGACACGGCACACGGGCGATGGAAAGCGATTCAAATTGTTGCCGCGCACTTCTCTAGTGCTAGAATTCGCCCTTCGCGTATTCCGAGCAGGACACTGTGGCGACAAGCAATCTCGTCGAGGTCGACAACGTCACGTTCAGCTACGACGAGCGCCAGGTTCTGAAGGACATCAACCTCGTCGTTCCCAAGGGCAAGGTGGTGGCCATCATGGGCTTGTCCGGTTGCGGAAAGACGACTCTGCTCCGCCTGATCGGCGGGTCGCTTTTCCCCGACCAGGGCGACATTCGTGTCGCCGACCGGGTCGTGAACAAGCTCGGCCATGACGCGCTCTTTGCGCTGCGGCGCAAGATGGGCATGCTGTTCCAGTTCGGGGCCCTGTTTACCGACATGTCCTCGTTCGACAACGTCGCATTCCAGATGCGCGAGCACACAGACTTGCCTGAGTCGATCATTCGCGATCTCGCGCTCATGAAGCTGCAGGCGGTGGGTTTGCGCGGCGCCGCCGATCTCATGCCTTCGGAACTCTCCGGTGGCATGGCGCGGCGCGTGGCGCTGGCGCGCTCGCTCGCGCTCGACCCGATGCTCATGATGTATGACGAGCCCTTCACGGGGCTCGACCCGATCTCCCTCGGGGTCATCGGCCAGCTGATCCGGCGGCTCAACGACTCCCTCGGCGCAACCTCGATCGTCGTGACCCACGACGTGGCCGAAGCGCTCGAACTGGTCGATTACGTCTACTACATGTCCGCCGGAAAGGTCGAATTTCACGGCACCCCCGACGAGGTGCGCGCGGCGGGACTTGCGTCACTTCGCCAGTTTGTCTACGGCGAACCCGACGGGCCGGTGCCTTTCCATTATCCGGCGCCGGACTATCGGCAGGATCTGCTCGCGCAATGACGCAGCGCCTCGCGGAACTCCTGCGCGCGCTCGGCGCGCGCATCGTAAACAACTGGATCTGGCGTCTCGGGTTCGCGTGCCGCTTCCTGTGGTTCACGCTCAAGGAGTCCGGGGCGAGCTTTCGGCGCTTCCATCTTACGATTCGCGAGATTTATTTCACCGGTGTGCTCTCGCTCATCATCATCCTCGTGTCGGGCCTGTTCGTCGGGATGGTCCTGGGCCTGCAGGGTTACGACACGCTGGTGCGGTACGGCTCCTCAGAGGCGCTCGGGGTGCTCGTCAGCCTTTCTCTGGTTCGCGAGCTCGGCCCCGTTGTCGCGGGACTGCTCTTTGCCAGCCGCGCGGGGAGCGCGATCACGGCGGAGATCGGACTGATGAAGGCGACCGAGCAGCTCTCCGCAATGGAGATGATGGCGGTGGATCCCATCGCCCGCGTGGTCGCGCCCCGCTTTTGGGCCGGTGTGATTTCAATGCCCCTGCTCGCGGCGCTATTTTCCGCGATGGGGGTGTTCGGCGGTTACCTCGTCGGCGTGCGGTTGATCGGCGTCGATGAAGGCTCGTTCTGGTCGCAGATGCAGGCGGCGGTGGATTTTCGCGAAGACGTTTTGAACGGTGTGATCAAGAGCCTGGTTTTCGGCGTAGCGGTGACCTGGATCGCAGTCTACGAAGGCTACGATGCGCCGCCGACGGCGGAAGGCGTGTCGGGCGCGACCACGCGCACGGTAGTCACTTCGTCGCTTGCGATCCTCGCGCTCGACTTCGTACTGACGGCACTGATGTTCAGAGGACGCTAAGTCATGATGACGCGCAAAGAGTTGGACCTGTGGGTCGGGATCTTCGCGGTGATCGGAATCGGCGCGATGCTGTTCCTGTCGCTGAAGGTGGCGAACCTCGCTTCTTTTTCGTCAGCGGATTCGTATCAGATCAACGCCAAGTTCGACAACATCGGCGGCCTGAAGGTGCGTGCGCCGGTGAAAAGCGCAGGCGTGGTCGTCGGCCGGGTCGGCGAGATCCATTTCGACAATGAGAGCTTCGAGGCCGTGGTGGCGCTGAACATCGACGGCCGCTATCGGTTTCCCAAGGACAGCTCCGCGAAGATCCTGACTTCGGGCCTGCTCGGCGAGCAGTACATCGGCCTTTCGCCCGGCGGCGACTCGGTCAACCTGAAAGGCGGCGATACGTTAAAGCTCACGCAGTCCGCGGTGGTGCTCGAAAATCTCATCGGTCAGTTCCTGTACAATAAAGCCGCCGAAGGGGACGGCAAAAAGTAAGCCAGGATTGAAAGCCGAGCGCGTGGCAAAGGCCCAGAGGCTGTGCGCGGCGCTGCTCCTGGCGGGAACGCTGGCTGGCTGCGCCACTTCTGGGGGCAACCCGGCCGACCCCCTGGAGCCGCTCAACCGGGTGGTGTTCAGCTTCAACGATGCCGCGGACAAGGCGGTGATCAAGCCGGTGGCGAGAGCCTACCGCGCCGTGCTGCCTGGGATCGTCCGTACCGGTGTTTCCAATTTCTTTTCCAACCTCGAGGACATCTGGATTTCGGTGAATGACGTGCTGCAAGGTAAATTTAAGGAGGGGGTAGACGACTTCGGCCGGGTTCTTTTCAATTCGACCTTCGGGATCGCCGGCATTTTCGACTTCGCCTCCGAGCTGGGATTGCAAAAGCACAACGAGGATTTCGGCCAGACCTTGGGCTCCTGGGGCGTCGGCAGCGGCGCGTATCTGGTTCTGCCGATCCTCGGTCCCTCCACGATCCGCGACGGTTTCGGCCTGTTGCTGGACACGCAGGCCGATCTCGTGTTCCATATCGACGGAGTTCCCGTGCATAACTCCCTCTACGCGACGCGCGCGATCGGCAATCGCGCCAACCTCCTCGATGCCTCCAGCGTCATCGACCAGGCGGCGCTCGACAAATACGCGTTCGTGCGTGATGCCTGGTTGCAGCGCCGCCGCAACCTCGTCTACGACGGTGATCCGCCGAGAGAACGTGAGGAACCGGATGATGAACCCACCAAATAGTCAGCTCGTATCGCCATGAAGATCTTCTTCTGCTCGCTCCTTGCATTGCTGATCCCTGTCGCGCAGGCCCAGCAGCTTGCGCCCGACGTCCTGGTGAAATCGATCACCGAGGAAGTCGTCGGCATCCTCAAGAAGGACCAGGACATTCAGGCAGGCGACTCGAAAAAGGCCGCCGATCTGATGGAAAACAAGATCGTCCCGCATTTCAACTTCGTCCGCATGACCCGGATCGCCATGGGGCGCAACTGGCGGCTCGCCTCGCCGGAGCAGCAAAAGGAGCTGGTCGGCGAATTCAAGACGCTGCTGGTTCGGACCTATTCAACGGCGCTCGCCAATTACCGCGACCAGCAGATCGACTACAAGCCCCTGCGCGCCAAGCCCGAGGATACCGAGGTCACCGTGAGATCCGACGTGAAGCAATCGGGCTCATCCCAGCCGGTTTCCATCGACTACGAGATGGAAAAGACTTCCAACGGGTGGAAGGTCTACGACGTCAAGGTCGGCGGCGTGAGCTTGGTTACGACCTACCGCGACACCTTCGCCAGCGAAGTCAAGGAGCGCGGAGTGGACGGCCTGATCAAATCGCTTGCCGCAAAAAACCGCCGGCCCGAGCGCTCGAAAGCAGGCAAGACATGATCCGTCGAGAGGGAGACTCACTCATCCTCGAAGGCCCGGTGACGCTGGACACCGTACCGGGGCTGATCGGACCGGCGGAAGAGCAGTTGCGGCAGGGCGCGCGCGTGGTCGATTTCCGCAACGTGACCGAAGTCGATTCCGCTGCGGTAGCGCTTGCCCTGGAGTGGCTGCGTCGGGCCGCAGAAGGGAAGACCGGGGTGCGCCTCGCCAACTTACCCGCTGCGATGCAGAACCTCGCCAAGCTCTACGGGGTCTCCGAGCTGCTTCAGTCGGCTTCGAGCTGATCTTTCGCGCAGGCGACGCACCGGCATGCCTGCCGCGATCGAAGTTCGCGACGTCCACAAGCGCTTCGTTTCGCGTCCAATCTGCTCAAGCGCGTGCACCTGTTTCTTCAGGTTGAGGCATTAGCATGGTGACGCCGGAGCAGGTTCAAAGCTACATCGAGAAAGGGCTGCAGTGCACCGAGGTGCGCGTTGCGGGTGACGGCGAGCATTTCGAGGCGCTTGTCGTGAGCGAAGCGTTCCACGGCAAAAGTCGGGTCGAGCGCCATCAGCTCGTCTATGCGGCGCTCGGGGAGCGCATGCGCGGGGAGATTCATGCGCTGTCGATGCGCACGCTCACCCCCGAAGAAGCGGCGAATGGATAAACTCATCATCCAGGGAAGCGTGCCGCTGTCGGGGGAGATCCGCGTTTCGGGCGCGAAAAATGCGGCGCTCCCTCTTATGTGCGCGGGGTTGCTCACGAGCGAGCAGCTCACGCTCTCCAACGTGCCGCACCTGAGGGACGTGAGCACCATGCTTCGGCTGCTCGCGCAGTTGGGCGTGGAAGTCTCCCTCGATGACCGCCTGGGCCTGTCCCTGAGGGCGGAGCGTCTGTCCGATCCGCTCGCCCCCTATGACCTGGTGAAGACCATGCGCGCCTCGATTCTGGTTCTCGGGCCGCTGCTGGCGCGCTGCGGCGAGGCCCGGGTGTCGCTCCCCGGAGGATGCGCGATCGGGACGCGCCCGGTGGACTTGCACATCCAGGGACTTGAAGCTCTGGGCGCCGAGATCTCGGTCGAGCAAGGTTACATCTCGGCGAAGGCAAAGCGGCTGAAAGGGGCCCGCATCCTGATGGATCTTGTGACCGTCACGGGCACCGAGAACCTCATGATGGCGGCCTGTCTTGCCGAGGGCACGACCACGCTCGAGAATGCCGCGCGCGAGCCCGAAGTGGTGAACCTTGCCCAATGCCTCTCGGCGATGGGCGCGAGAATCAGCGGCGCGGGAACCGACGTGATCACCATCGAAGGCGTCGCGCAACTGCGCGGAGCGACCCACCGCATCATGCCCGACCGCATCGAGACCGGGACCTTTCTCGCCGCCGCCGCGGCCACCGGCGGCCGCGTCACGCTGCACGGCACCGACGCCGGGATTCTGGAAGCGGTCCTCGAGAAACTGCGCGAAGCAGGCGCCGAGCTGCAGACCGGAAACGGAACGATCTCGCTCGCCATGCGGGGAAGACCGAAGGGCGTCAACGTCCGGACCGCTCCCTATCCGGCGTTTCCGACCGACATGCAGGCACAGTTGATGGCGCTGGATGCGATCGCGGAAGGCACCGCCGTGATCACCGAGACCATTTTCGAGAACAGGTTCATGCATGCCCTGGAAATGCAGCGCCTGGGCGCCGACATCGAGATCTCGGGAAACACGGCGATCGTGCGCGGCGTTGCGAAGCTGCAGGGCGCGACGGTCATGGCGACCGACCTGCGCGCCTCGGCGAGCCTCGTCATCGCGGGTCTCGTGGCCGAAGGCGAGACCACGGTCGATCGCATCTACCACCTCGATCGCGGTTACGAGTGCATCGAGGAGAAGCTCGCTCAGCTCGGCGCGCGCATCAAGCGGGTTCATTGAACTGCGCAGCGGCCGAGGGACGCGGGATCGTTCCGGAATTTTCGGAACATCATGAAAAATAAGGTTTTCCTTCGTGGTCTTCGCGTTCTTTTGCGGTAAAATCTTTGTTTGGCCGACTCAACCGTGATTACCCTCGCGCTCTCCAAAGGCCGGATTTTCGATGAAACACTACCGCTGCTTGCTAGAGCGGGCATCCGGGCGCTCGACGATCCCGACATCTCGCGCAAACTCATTCTGCGCACGAGCCGCCGCGACCTGCGGCTGCTCATCGTGCGTGCAGCCGATGTTCCGACTTACGTCCAGTACGGCGCGTCCGAACTCGGCATCGCAGGCAAGGACGTGTTGCTCGAGCACGGCGGCGAGGGGCTGTACCAGCCGCTCGACCTCGGCATCGCAGGGTGCCGCATGATGGTCGCGGTTCCCGAAGGCTTCGATTATGCGCTCGCCGTGCGTCAGGGCGCGCGGTTGCGCGTGGCGACCAAGTACATGCAGACCGCGCGCGAGCACTTCGCAGCCAAGGGCGTGCACGTCGATCTGATCAGGCTTTACGGCTCGATGGAGCTCGCGCCGCTCGTGGGTCTGGCCGACGCGATCGTCGATCTGGTTTCCAGCGGCGATACGCTGCGCGCCAACCACTTGCGCGCGGTCGAGGAAATCCGACCGATCAGCGCCCGCCTCATCGTCAACCAAGCGGCGCTCAAGATGAAGCGCGACGCCATCCAGCCGCTCCTCGAGCAGTTCACGAAAGCCGCGGGAAAGCATGCTTGAGATCGCCCGACTTTCGACGACGGAAGCTGGTTTCGACGCGCGTCTCAGGGCGCTGACGTCGTACGACGCCACGTTCGGCGAGGAAGTCGAGCGCAAGGTCGCGGAGATTTGCGAAAACGTGCGCAACCGTGGCGACGCCGCAGTACTGGAATACACGGCGATACACGATGGCTTGAGTAAGGAACGTCTGGCCGATCTCGAGCTGCCGCAGGCAGTGCTTGAGCAGGCGCGGGCTGGGCTTGAACGCGTGCGGCGCGATGCGCTGGAGCAGGCCGCCGCGCGCATCGGCAAGTTCCACGAGCGACAATTCGCGAAATCATGGCAATTCACCGAAGCGGACGGCACGACGCTCGGCCAGCGCGTGACGCCGCTCGACCGTGTCGGCCTGTACGTACCCGGTGGCAAGGCAGCCTATCCCTCGTCGGTCCTGATGAACGCCATCCCGGCAAAGATCGCCGGCGTCCGCGAGCTCATCATGTGCGTGCCGACACCGCGCGGCGAGCGCAACCCGCTCGTTCTCGCGGCGGCCGCGATCGCCGGAGTTGACCGCGTGTTCGCGATTGGCGGCGCTCAGGCAATCGCCGCGCTCGCCTACGGAACCCGGACGATTCCGCAGGTGGACAAGATCGTCGGCCCGGGCAACGCCTACGTGACGGCGGCCAAGCGCCGCGTGTTCGGTAGCGTGGGCATCGACATGATTTCAGGCCCGACCGAGATCTTGGTGATTTGCGACGGCTCGACCGACCCGGACTGGATCGCGATGGATCTTTTTTCGCAGGCCGAGCACCATGAGACTTCCCAAGCCATCCTCATTTCGCCCGACGGGGGATTGATCGGGCACGTGGAGGAAAGCATCGGACGATTGCTTGCAGACATGTCGCGTGCGGCAATCATCGAGAAGTCACTGCGCGGGCGGGGGGCGCTTATCAAAGTGAAAAACCTCGACGAAGCGTGCGAAATCGCCAACCGGATCGCTCCGGAACACTTGGAGCTCTCGGTTGCGAATCCGAGAAAGTGGCTGAAAAAAATCCGCCACGCCGGCGCGATTTTCCTGGGGCCGTACACCTCCGAGGCCCTGGGGGATTATTGCGCCGGGCCGAACCACGTGCTTCCGACTTCGCGCACGGCGAGGTTTTCCTCGCCGCTCGGCGTGTACGACTTCCAGAAGCGCTCGAGCATCATTTCGGTTTCGCGCAAAGGCGCGCAAAAGCTCGGCAGGCTCGCCATGACGCTCGCGAACGGCGAAGGATTTCAGGCGCACGCGCGCTCGGCCGAGCTCAGATTCGGGAAGACGCTCAAAGGCAAGCCGTGAGCGCCGGACCGGAAAAGGTCATCCGCGACGAGATTCGGGCGCTCGCCGCCTATCACGTCCAATCGGCGGAAGGCATGGTGAAGCTCGATGCGATGGAAAATCCGTATCGCCTGCCAGACGGGCTGCGCCGTGAGATCGGCGAAGCCGTGGCAAACGCCGAGATCAATCGCTATCCCGATCCGACCGCGCCGGCTCTGGTGAAGCGCCTGCGCCAAGTGATGGGGATCGCCCCCGAGTACGACATTGTTCTCGGCAACGGCTCGGACGAGATCATTCACATCATCGTCCAGAGCGTGGCGCGTCCGGGAGCCGTGGTGCTCGCGCCTCGGCCGTGCTTTTTCATGTTCAGCCAGTATGCGCAGTTCGCGGGACTGCGCTATGTCGGCGTGCTGCTCAACCCCGACTTCACGCTCGACACCGGCGCTTTTCTGCGCGCCCTGGCCGAGCACCGGCCTGCCGTGGTGTTCATCGACTATCCCAACAATCCGTCCGGGAATCTATTTTCGGACAAGGCCATTGCACAGATCATCGCTGCGGCGCCGGGGCTGGTGGTGATCGACGAGGCCTATCATGCCTTCGCCCGCAAGACCTTCATGACGCGGCTGGCCGAATTTCCGAATCTGGTGGTCATGCGCACTCTGTCGAAGCTTGGGCTCGCCGGCATCCGGCTCGGCTACGCCGTCGGGCGGCCGGAGTGGATCCGCGAATTCGACAAGGTGCGGCCCCCTTACAACGTCAGCATGCTGACTCACGTGGTCGCCGAGCGCGTTCTGGCGCACCATGACGTGCTCGAGGCGCAGGCGCGCAGTATCAACGCGGAGCGCGAGCGGCTTGATGGCGAGCTGCGCAAGTTCCCCGACGTAGCGGTTTTTCCGAGCGACGCGAATTTCATCCTGGTTCGCGTTCCCGACGCTCCCGGGGTCTTCGAGGGCATGCGGCGCCGCGGCGTGCTCGTCAAGAACCTGCATACCGGAGTGCCACTGCTCGATCATTGTGTCCGGCTCACCATCGGGACGCCGGCGGAGAATCGGCGATGTCTTGCCGCGTTTGCGGAAGCGCTCGCCGAGGGCTGATTTCGTGTAGGCTATCGCGCTGAAGCTCACCGCAATGCCCAGCCGCGCCGCAACCGCCGACCGCAAGACCACCGAGACGCAGATCGCCCTTTCGGTCAATGTCGACGGCAGCGGACGGGCGACCCTTGCGACCGGCATTCCGTTTCTCGATCACATGCTCGACCAGGTCGCGCGCCACGCGATGCTCGATCTCGATATCCGGGCGAAAGGCGACCTGCAGATCGACGCCCACCACACGGTCGAGGACGTCGGGATCACGCTGGGCCAGGCGGTGGCGCGCGCCGTCGGCGACAAGAAAGGCATTCGGCGTTACGGGCATGCCTACGTGCCGCTCGACGAGGCGCTGTCGCGCGTCGTGATCGATTTCTCCGGGCGGCCCGGTCTCGAGTACCACGTCCAGTTCAAGCGCGCGTTGATCGGCGAGTTCGACGTGGATCTGGTGCACGAATTCTTTCAGGGTTTTGCCAACCACGCGCAGGTGACGCTGCATATCGACAACCTGCGCGGGGACAACGCGCATCATCAGTGCGAAACGATGTTCAAGGCGTTCGCGCGGGCTCTGCGCATGGCGCTGGAGCCGGATCCGCGCGCCGCAGGCACCGTCCCCTCCACAAAGGGCACGCTCTAGGCTCCTTTCCGACTGACCCTGCAATGCGCGTCGCGGTTGTCGATTACGGCATGGGCAATCTCCACTCGGTTTCCAAGGCGGTGGAACACGTCGCGCCGCACGCGAATGTCGAGGTGACCTCCGATCCCGCGCATGTGGCGGGAGCCGACCGCGTCGTATTTCCGGGCCAGGGTGCGATGCCCGATTGCATGCGCGAGATGGATGCGCGTGGATTGCGTCCGGCGGTGCTCGACGCCGCCCGCAGCCGGCCGTTTCTGGGAATCTGCATCGGGCTTCAGATGCTCTTCGAGCGCAGCGACGAAGGCGGCGTGGCCGGACTCGCGCTCCTCCCGGGGGCGGTGCGTTCGTTTCCCGCCGAGGCCATGGTCGACGCTGAAGGGCACAAGCTCAAGGTTCCTCACATCGGCTGGAACCGCGTGAAACAGGCCGCACCGCACCCCCTGTGGTCGGGCATCGAAGACGGCAGCCGGTTCTATTTTGTCCACAGCTACTTTCCACAGACGGGGGAGGTCGCGCTGGTACGGGGCACCACCGACTACGGCGTCCCCTTTACCTGCGCGGTGGCACGGGATAATATTTTTGGGGTACAGTTCCACCCGGAAAAAAGCGATATTGCGGGCCTGCGGCTACTCGCCAACTTCCTCAACTGGAATCCCTGAATCTTCCCATCGGCCGTCCCGGGTCGCCCGGGCCTTTGCGCTGTTCCCCGACTCAATGCTGATCATTCCGGCGCTTGACATCAAGGATGGACACTGCGTCCGCCTCAAACGGGGAAAGATGAGCGAGGCCACGGTGTTTTCGGAAGATCCGGTCGGGATGGCCAAGCATTGGAAGGCCGAAGGCGCGCGCCGGCTGCACCTCGTCGATCTGAACGGGGCGGCGGCCGGCAAGCCCAAGAACGAGAGCGTCATCCGCGCGATCCTGCAGGCGCTCGGGGATTCCCCGCCCGTGCAACTGGGCGGAGGTATCCGCGACCTGGACACGATCGAGCACTATCTCGATCTCGGGGTCGGCTACATCATCATCGGGACGGCGGCCGTGAAAAACCCAGGCTTCCTGCAGGATGCGTGCACGGCTTTCTCCGGACACATCATCGTCGCGCTCGATGCCAAGGACGGCAAAGTCGCCGTCGAGGGCTGGTCCAAGATGACCGGCCACGACGTGGTGGACCTCGCCAAGAAATTCCAGGACTACGGTCTCGAGGCGATCATCTACACCGATATCGGCCGCGACGGCATGCTGACCGGAGTGAACGTCGACGCGACGCTGAAGCTCGCGAGGGAGTTGCGCGTCCCGGTGATCGCGAGCGGCGGCCTGACCAGCGTCGAGGACATCAGGGCGTTGTGCAAAATCGAATCCGAAGGCATCAACGGCGTCATCACCGGTCGCGCGATCTATCAGGGCACGCTCGATTTCAAGAAGGCCCAGGCTGAAGCGGACAAGCTGGGCAAGGGCAAGGGGAAGACGCAGGAATGAGGATTGGGGGGAACTCTCCCCCGGCTTGCGGCGATCTTTCCAGATCCTCGATCCTGAACCATGCTCGCCAAGCGCATCATTCCCTGTCTCGACGTCGACCGCGGGCGCGTCGTGAAGGGCATTAACTTCGTCGGGCTGCGCGACGCGGGCGATCCGGTCGAAATCGCGCGGCGCTACAACGAGCAGGGCGCGGACGAACTGACGTTCCTCGACATCACCGCGAGCTCGGACGAGCGCGATCTGATCCTGCACGTCGTTGAAGAGGTCGCGGCGCAGGTGTTCATTCCCCTTACCGTGGGCGGCGGCGTGCGCAAGGTGGGGGACGTAAGGCGCTTGCTCAATGCGGGGGCCGACAAGGTTTCCATCAACACCGCTGCGGTCCAGAACCCGCAGCTGGTCGCCGATGCCGCCGGTCGCTACGGCGCTCAGTGCATCGTGGTCGCGATCGACGCCAAACTGACCGAGCCCACCGCGAGGTCGGGGATTCGCTGGGAAGTCTTTACCCACGGCGGCCGCCGGCCGGCCGGTTTGGACGCCGTCGAATGGGCGCGTAAAATGCAAAAGCTGGGCGCGGGCGAGATCCTGCTCACGAGCATGGACCGCGACGGTACCCGCGAAGGCTTCGATCTCGCCCTCACGCGCGCCGTCGCCGAGGCGGTGGACGTCCCGGTGATCGCGAGCGGCGGCGTCGGCAAGCTCGACCATCTCGCCGAGGGCGTACTCGAAGGCCGCGCCGACGCGGTTCTCGCTGCAAGCATTTTCCATTTCGGCGAATTCACCGTGCGCGAGGCGAAGGAATACATGGCAAAGCGCGGAATCGAAGTCAGGCTTTGAAGCGGCGGACGCGATGGCAGAGGACTGGCTTGACAGAGTAAAGTGGGACGAGCGCGGCCTCGTCCCCGCAATCGCCCAGGAGATTTCGACGAACAAGGTGTTGACGCTCGCCTGGATGAACCGCGAGTCGCTCGCCAAGACGGCGGCGACCGGTGAAGCGCACTACTGGTCGCGCTCGCGAATGCGCCTGTGGAAAAAGGGCGAGCAGTCCGGAAACGTGCAGACGGTGCGCGAGATCCGGCTCGACTGCGACGAAGACGTGGTGCTGCTCCGGGTGGAGCAGGGCGGCGGAATCGCCTGCCACACCGGAAGACACAGCTGCTTTTTCCAGAAGCTCGACAACGGGCGCTGGGTGACGGTGGAGGCGGTGATCAAGGATCCGAAGGAAATATACGGACGATGAGCGACATACTCGAACGGCTGGCGGACGTGGTCGAGTCGCGCAAAGCCGGCGACCCGGAAAAGTCCTACGTGTCGCGGCTGTTCGCGCGCGGGCCCGACGCGATCCTGAAAAAGGTCGGCGAGGAAGCTACCGAGGCTGTGATGGCCGCCAAGGACGGCGACCGGCTGCGCATCGTCGGCGAAACGGCCGACCTGTGGTTTCATTGCCTGATCATGCTCGCGCAGTACGGCTTGCGGCCCGCTGACGTGCTCGCCGAGCTGCGTCGCCGCGAGGGCATTTCGGGGGTCGACGAAAAGGCCGCGCGCGCTGACAAGCGGCGTGCAAAGGCGGAGCGGAAATAGGAATGGATGCGGAAAACTGCGTCTTCTGCAAGATCGTCCGGGGAGAAATCCCCAGCCAGAAAATGTACGAGGACGCCGACATTTTCGCCTTCCATGACATCCATCCGCTCGCTCCGGTTCACTTCATGATCATCCCCAAGAAACACATCGACTCGCTCGCGGATTGCGACATGAGCCACCAGGCGATACTGGGCAAGATCCTCGCCATGGCGCCGCGCTTGGCGCGCGAGCAAGGGTCGACCGACGGGTTTCGCGTCATCGTAAACACCGGACGTGTGGGCCGGCAGGAGGTGTATCATTTGCACGTCCATATCATCGGCGGCCCGGAAGCCTTGGGCCCGATGCTGAAACGCACGAAAGGGTAAGGCCATGGGTACCTGGAGCATTTGGCATTGGCTGGTGGTGCTGTTGATCGTTTTGCTCGTTTTCGGCACGAAAAAACTCCGCAATATCGGCACTGACCTGGGCGGGGCGGTGCGCGGATTCAAGGACGGCATGAAATCCTCCGAGGACAAGCCTGCCGAGAGCGGGGCCGCGCCCCAGGTGACGGGCCGCACCATCGAGGGCGAGGTCAAGGACAAGGCCAAGACCTGAAGGGTCTCGGCCGATCCGGATGCCGGGCGCGGTCCCGGCTTTGAGCGATTCGTTCACCCCCTGTGTTTGACGTCGGATTCTCCGAACTGATGGTGATCGCCGTCGTGGCGCTCATCGTCATCGGGCCGGAGCGGCTGCCTCGCGTGGCGCGCACCATGGGCCACTTGTTCGGCCGGCTGCAGCGCTACGTCAACGACGTCAAAGCCGACATCAACCGCGAGATCGAGCTGGACGAGCTGCGCAAATTCAAAAGCACTTTCGAGGACGCCGCGCGCGGCTTCGAAGGCACGGTCAATACGACCGTCGACGCGGTTCAAAACGAGGTGTCGAAAGCCGAGATGGAGCTCAATAGCTTGACGAAAATCGAGGACACCGCCGCAGCGCCCTCGGGTGCCCCGCAGTCAGCACCTGCGGACGCGGCCTCGCAGCCGGGTGAATTCGGCCGCGAGCCGCAGGGCGGGGCGCCCCCGCCACCGGAAAAGACCCCCGTCTGAGCCGGCTTGAGAATGAGCACGCAGGACACCTTCATCTCCCATCTGGTCGAGCTGCGCGACCGGCTCCTGCGCGCGATCCTTGCGGTGATCGTCGTGTTCCTGTGCCTGTTTCCCTGGGCAAGAGAGCTTTACGCGCTCCTCGCCAAACCCTTGATTGCGGCGCTCCCCGCCGGCGGCCAGATGATCGCCACCGACGTGGTCGGCGTGTTTCTCGTGCCGGTCAAGGTGGCGTTTCTCGTGGCGTTCGTGATCGCGCTCCCCTATGTCCTCTACCAGGTGTGGGCGTTCGTCGCGCCGGGTTTGTATGTGAACGAGAAGCGCCTGGTACTGCCTCTGGTGGTCGCGAGCTCGCTTTTGTTTCTGCTGGGAATGTCTTTTGCGTATTTCCTGGTATTCCCGGTCGTTTTCAAGTTCATGGCGTCCATCGCCCCGGAAGGCGTCGCGTGGATGACCGACATCGATAAGTATCTTTCTTTCGTGCTGACTACCTTCATGGCGTTCGGCGTGACATTCGAGGTTCCCGTGGTGGTGGTCGTGCTGGTGCGAGTCGGGCTGGTTTCCATAGACAAGCTGAAAGAAATCCGCCCTTACGTGATCGTCGGCGCATTCGTGGTCGGGGCGATATTCACGCCTCCCGACGTCATCTCGCAGGTGATGCTGGCGGTGCCGCTGTGGCTTCTCTACGAGCTCGGCATCGTGTGCGCGCGCATCGTCGGACGCGCTCCCGCTGCGTCCGAAGCACCCGGGGGCAGCGATTAGCGCCGTCGCGGGGTCGGCCGCTTGCCGACGGCGACCTGGACATCGACATCCTTGTTGTCGCGGCGCAGCCGTATCGAGGCGGGCTTTCCCGGG
>DASPWT010000132.1:0-7688 GCA_035637655.1 Burkholderiales bacterium
CGCCGCATAGGCAATCAGCGCCGCCTTCGCCTGCCTGAGCGCGTTCATGCTGCGCTGCTCGCGCTCGTTGGAGATCCCGGCACTGGTGAAGTTGAGGGCGCTGGCGATCAGGAAGGCGCTGAACAAAGCTGCCAGGGCCAGGATCGCGATCAGCGCAAAGCCGCGCTCGACTGCCACTGACTCTCCACTCTGCACGCGGAGCCTCACGGCTTGCGCTCGCGTTCTCCGGAAGGAGTCGTGATTTTGCCGCCTGCGACCGGATCTCTGATCTCGCCGCGGACCTTGTCGAGCGTCTGCCCGATCTTGACGCTGACCGAAGGCGCGCCCTCGCCGCGAGGCAGCGTCACTCTGGCCGGGTCGTGCGGCCTCCTCGCGTTCGCTTGTGGAACCCCGTTGATCCAGGTCGTGCTCTTGCCCGAAGAGCGCGACACCTGGCCGTTGACCGTGACGGTGTTCTCGACGACGGCCGCAGTTTCCTGGACGTTGGCCTGACGGCGACGGTCGAGGTCCTGGCGCTGCTGCTCCGAAAAGAAGAGGCGCCCGAGATTCTCCTGGGCCGCGACCTGCCCCGCCGCGACTCCGAGCAGGAACGCCCCCGCGAAAAGGCGTCTCGCAAATTCCATGTGCTTCTCTCCGATGGCGGGTTTGCGTCGCATGCGCCGGCTCAAGCGGGCCCGAGCCCTCTTACCGAAACCAAGTCGACCTGGCACTCGGCTCGCAGGCGTGGTTGCAGCGCCGTTGCACCCGGTGCCGGTCCGCGCTCAACCCGGGTCACGGTGCAATTTCGCACAGACACGTGCGCCTTGATGCCCGCCTGTAGGTCTGCCAGAAAATTCAAAAGGTCGCCCTCATGCAGCAGCAGCATGTCGAGTTTCAACCGGCTCACAACGAAGTCGGCGGCGCCGGTTGCGACGAGCCCGGGGTAGTCGAGCGGTCGTTGAGCTTCGAAGTTGTACCTGATCTCGAAGAGCTTCCGGTCATTCTTGATCTTCGCGATCGACTCGATCCAGTCGAGCCGGCTCTGTTCACCCACGATACCGCGCTGGCGCATCTGCTCGTAGTACACGAGGTCTTCGCGGATCCCGCGCTCTTCCTCCGCGACTCTGGAGACGCGCTCCTGGGCCGCCACGCGGCTCAGCCTGGTCGTGTCCCGCGCCGTTCTCGCCTCGTCCAGGTAGTATCCGCTGGCGATCAGGCAGGCTGCACCCAGCGCAAGCAGCACGATCGCCACGGCGAGCGGCGCGCGCAGGCGCTTGAGGTCGTCGCGGGTAATGTTCATGTGCCGCGCCGCTTAACTACCACTACCGAGAACCGCGGCACTTCCTCCCTCCTTGCCGCCCCGATGTCGCCGCCCAGGCTTTTTTCCGCATTGATGTCGAACGGCAGCTGGGTGCGGGTTATTTCGGTGCCCGGCCTTTTGCGCAGGGCCTCCGTGAACTGGTTCACCAGCGCGGTGACCGCCCGGAAGTCCGAGGCCTGCTGCACGACGAGCTTGCCCGAAATCTCGGCGGTCTGGGTCTGAAACTCGGTGCCGGCGGCCTGTGCCTGTGCTGCCGGCTGGGTGGGCGGGGCCTTGGACGCCTCGCGGCCGGCCGATTTCACCCCGGTGCCCAACTCCCAGTCGATCCTGTCAATTTCGATCTGGGGCAGGGCCGTTACCGCTTCGCCGATCTCGATGAGCATCCTGCCGGGCGAAGCGCTCTGCCGCAGGAGCGCTCGGTAGTTCTTGACGATGGCTTTGAGGTTTTCGCTGGAAATCGGCGTCTTGGGAAAACGCGTTTGCAGTCGAGCGTATTCCTCGGACGCGCGGGCTTCCTGCATGCGGTTACTCTGGGCTTGCTCGTTGAGGTGATAGGCATCAAGAAGTCTCGCTGCCGAGAAGAGCAGGCAAAAGCCGAACACCGTCGCTCCGGTGGCAAGCAGGCCCACGCGCGCGCGCCACAAATGATAGAAGCGCCGCAGGCCCTCGCCGGCATACTGTTCGCCGGACCGGTACGCGGCGAGCACGTGCAGAAACAGGCCTTCGGCGAGCGTTTCGGCGGGCGCTGATCTGAAGCCCAGGCTTCGGGCGACCTTGTCGAGGTCGTGAACATGGAACTGCAGCCGGGCGGAATCGACGCAGGCCGCGTCATAGAGCGCTTGGTGCTGGCTCGGCGCGAGCACCAGCACGTCGAGCGCAGGCGCCTCGCGCGGCAGGATGCGGGTGTTGACGAGATACTGCTGGATCCGCAGCGACTCGGCCGCAAAATCCTGAGCGATCGCGCGGGGATCGGAGAAGTCCACGCGGCCCAGGCGCGAGAAGCGGATGCGGCGGTTCTCGATGTAGCTCTGCCGCAATCCGGCCTGCTGCCTGCTCACCATCAGGTATCGCCCGCCCTTGAAACCGAGAAGCTTCCCCGTCAGGGCCGCGACGAGCGCCACTGAGAAGACGCCGACCACACGGGCATCGTTCGAGCGCAATGCCTCGAGCCAGGGCTGGAATTGATGCGTGTTGGTAAACGACATGTAAAGAACCCGTTCCTCGCGCCGGCCCGCGTGGGTCTCCGACCCGAGCGAGAGCGGGAGGGCGAGCGACGCGTCGCGGTAGCGCTGGGCGAGCTTGCGCGCAAGCAGCGCGCGCCGGTCTGCCCCGCGCACGTAGGGGATGTTTTCCTGGAAGAAGTCTTCCTCGACCACGTCGGCGAGCACGTAGAAAAGGCTTTCCGGGGCGCCGGCCACGTATCCAGAGAATTCGGCGACGCCTTTCTCGTTCATGTCGAAAACGCCTTCCTTCTGGAGCTCGCCTTGATTCCACAGATAGGCGGTGACTCTCTGGGAGGTGAAGTAACACAGACGTTTGCTCGCCACGGCGTCTATACCTTGATCTTGCTGATGACGTCGTAAATCGGCCCGAGAACGGAGAGCATCACCCAGCCGAGAATGAGGCCGAGGAGCACCGTCAGGGCCGGCTCGATGATCACCTGAATCTTACCAATCGATTCGCGCACTTCGCGGTTGTAGAAATAGGACACGTTGAGCAGCGCCTTGTCGAGCGCGCCGGTCGATTCGCCCACCCGGAGCATTCTCACTACGAGCGGCGGGAAAAGTCCTACCTCCTGGAACGCCGCGGTGACGTTCTTGCCTTCCCCGATCTGCTCTCCCGCGAGTTTCAGGCCTTCCTGGATGACCAGGTTGCCGGCGATTTCCTCGGAGCTGCGGATCGCATCCAGGATGGTGATCCCCGAGGAGTACATGAGAGCGAAAATGCTGGCGAAACGCGACAGGATGATCTTGCGCAGGATCTCCCCGGCCACCGGAACGGCGAGCTTGAAGCGATCGAGCTGGTACTGCACCGCCGGGTCGGCCCGAGCCGCCAGCTTGACGCCGACGAACAGAATCGCGGGTGCGGCCAGGATCGCCCACCAGTAACCCACGAAAAACGCCGAGACTTCGATCAGGACGCGCGTTTGCAGAGGGATCTGCTGCCCCATGTTCTTGATGAAGGCGACCATCTGCGGCACGAGGTAGATCATCAGGAAGAAAGTCACCATGATCACGATCGAACCGACGAACGCGGGGTACAGGACGAGCTTCTTCATGTGCTCGGCCAGCTCGTCTTCCCACTTCAGGTTCTCGACCAGGCTTTTCAGCACCTCGGCGAGCTTTCCCGTATCTTCTCCGGCGCGGACGAGGCTCGTAAAAACCGGGTTGAAGATTTGCGGATACTGGGCGAGGCTCTGCGACAGCCGCAGCCCGCCCTGGATGCTCTCGATGACTCCCGACATCACTTCGCGAAAGCGGGAATTTTCGATGCTGTCGCGCAGGTCGATCAGCGATTCGACGAGCGGCACCCCGGCCCCGATGAGCTGCTCCATGTGGAAGCAGAAGTTGATGAGGTCCGAGCGCTTGATCGTGCCCGAGCGAAGCAGGCTCCCGCCGCGGCGGGCCGGCCCGCCCCGCACCAGGTCCAGGCCCATGCGCTTCAAGCGCAGTTCGAGGTCGACCACATTGATCGCTTCGATCTGGCCGAGCATCCTCTTTCCCCGGGTATCTATGGCCTTGTAGGCAAAAAGTGCCATGTCCGTTCCGTCGCCGGCACCGTGCGCAGCTACATCCGGTCGGTGAGGTCGATCACGCGCATCAACTCGTCGAGCGCGGTCGAGCCGTCGAGGACCCGGCGAGTGCCGTCGTCGGCCAGCGTGCGAAAGCCCCTCGTCAAGGCCGACTTGTGCAATTCCCGGCCGGTAGCACGGTGCGCGATCAACTGGTCGAGCTCGCCGTCCATCTTCAGGATCTCCATGATGGCCATGCGACCCCGATAGCCCTGATAGTCGCACTGGTCGCAGCCGACGGCCCGGTACAGCGTGGGCGGGCGATCGGCCGGCGCTGCCAGCATGCTGCACTCGCCGGCGCTCGCCTGGTGAGCCTGCTTGCAATGCTTGCACAACCTGCGGACGAGGCGCTGCGCGACGATGCCGATGATGTTGCCGGCGAGGACGTCCGGGACGATGCCGATGTCGAGGAGCCGCGGAATCGCGCCGGCCGCCGAATTGGTGTGGAGGGTCGAATAGACCTGGTGGCCCGTCATCGCCGCGCGGAACGCCATGGTGGCCGTGTCCTCGTCGCGGATCTCGCCGACCAGGATCACATCGGGATCCTGCCGCATGAGCGAGCGGATGCCGTTGGCGAAATCCATCTTGGCGGCCTCGTTGATCGAGGTCTGCCGGATCAGTGTCATCGGATATTCGACCGGATCCTCCAGGGTCATGATGTTGAGGCCGTCGTTGTTGATGTGGTTGAGCACCGAATAGAGCGTCGTCGTCTTGCCGCTGCCGGTCGGGCCGGTGAGGAGGATGATGCCCTCGGGCCGCGCGATCATTTTTTTGAGAAGCTGAAGCTGAGCCGCATCGAGCCCCAGGCCGTCGAGCGGAACGATCCCTTTGTGCCGGTCGAGAATGCGCAGCACGATGTTCTCGCCGTGCGTGGTCGCTTGCGACGAGACGCGGAAATCGACCGCGCGCCCCGTGAGCATCAGCGAGATGCGCCCGTCCTGCGGGGCGCGCGTTTCGGCGATGTTCATCTTCGACATCACCTTGATGCGCACCGCCATGGCCGGCCAGTATGTCTTGTGCAGAGACCTTATCTGGCGCAGCACCCCGTCGATGCGATAGCGGATGCGCAGGAAACTCTGCTCCGGCTCGAAGTGAATGTCGGAGGCGCCCCGCTCGACGGCGTCCGCGAAAAGCGCCGAAATGAGGCGCACGACCGGTTGCGAATAAGCGTCGCCGGATGCCTGCAGGCTCTGGTAATCGATCTCGCCGGTCTCGATCTCGTGCAGGATGCCGTCGATCGAGAAGTCGTGGCCGTAGTACTGGTCGATAGCCCGGCCAATTTCGCTCTCGCCGGCGAGCCGCGTCTCGAGCGCAAACTCCCCGCGCAGCTGCGCCCGCACCTGGTCCAGCGCCACGATGTTGTTCGTGTCGGCAATCGCGATGATGAGCTTGCGCGCCTCGCGGTCGAGCGCGACCGGGAAGACGGTGTGTCGCTTGGAGAACTCGCGCGGCACGAGCTTCAGGGCCATCGAGTCGACGACGATCTGAGTGAGGTCCACGCTTTGCAGGCCGAGCTTTTCGGACAAGGCGTCGCGCAGCGTCGCCTCGGACACGAAGCCCAGATTTACCAGGAGCTTCCCGACCGGCTGATGGGTCTTGAGCTGCTCGAGCAGCGCGATCCGGAGCTGATCCTCGGTGAGGATCCCCTGCGAAATCAAAATCTGCCCGATATGGCGCTTGGCCTGCGGGGAGACCGTTTGGGCGCTGAGGCGCGGGGAGTTCATCGAGAGGGCTATTTGTTCAGCTCCTGCAGGCGCAGCCGCGCGTGGGCGGGGTTGAAGCTCGCCGCGCGCCTGTCGGTCAGAGCAAGCGCTCGCTGGTAGAACTCAAGCGCAAGTTTTCCCTGGTGCAGTTGATCGAGGCTGACGGCGAGATTGAAGGCGTAGTCGGCATTCTCCGGATCGACCGAGTGGGCTTTGAAATACGCCGCCTGGGCTTCGGCCCAGCGCGACTGCTGCGCATACTGGTTGCCGAGCGAGAAATGCAGAAGCGCGGCCTCCGGCTGGCTTGCGATGAGGCTTTTCAAGCGGCTCTCCGCAGCCAACGGGTCGAGCTGGCCGCGCAGCGAGATGAGGCTCGCCACTGCGTGGCTGTCGCGCGGATCGATTTCGAGCAGCTTGAGGTAGCGCGATTCGGCCGAGTTGAGCTCACCGCTGCGCACGTCGATGGCCGCGAGGCCGAGCAGCGCGTCGCGGCTGGTCGGGTCACGCGCGAGCGCCCGCTGGTAGCGGTCGCGGGCGACGACGAGGTCGTTCCTCTGGAATGCCTGATAGGCCTGTTCGATCAGCGGATCGACGGCGAGCGTGGAGGCATTGATCGCGATCGACGCGAGCGCATCGCCTGCCCGCGGCGAGACGGATCCGGTCGCCTCGGAAGGTGGCCGGATCGAGGACGGCCCGGGGGCCACTGCCGATCTGGAACGCGGCGGACGCACCGGCTGTATCGGAGGGATTCCCGGAACTGTAGTGCGCGCTGGCGCAGGGGCCTGCGGCGCTTGCGCGGGCGGAGCGGGCGCTGCGGCGGGTTCGGAAGGCGCTGCCGCGGAGGCGGACGCAGTTGCGGACTGAGCGGGCGTCGCGACCGGGCGGGCCTGCATTTCCGCCGGGGGGATACTGTACCTCGGCCGCATTTGCCACCATACATAGCCTGCGTAGCCCAATCCGACCAGTGCGAGCGCGCCCAGAGTGAGATAGAACGGCCGACGCGGGTTGTAGTCCATCTCCTTCACCTGAAAAAGCTGTTGGGCTTGGGCGCGCTCAGCAGTACGCGCGAATTCGTTCGTCGAAAGGATCGGCTGCGCCGCAGACCCGAATGTCTCCTCCCCCTGCAGCGACAATTCGGGCCGTGCCGCTGCCGTCTCCGCAGCCTTCGATTCCGAGGAGGGCAAATCGTCGGTGAGAATCTCCAGCGACTGAGCAATATCGGGCAGTTTCTCGCGGGTGATCACCCGCCGGGTGGCCGGCTCGGACTCAGGCTCCGGGGGCGCTTCCGCCCTGGCGACCTGCTTGGCGAGCTCGGCTTTTTTCAGCGCTTCGAGGAGCAGGCTCATCTCGAGAACTCGGGCAACCCCGCCTTTCCGGGGTTGGGTCGCGAAATAAAGTTTTCCCCTGGAAGCATCTCGCGGAAAGCGCGGAAGTCGCCGTCGATGCTCGGATCCTTTACCACCACCGGGCGGAGAAATACAACGAGCTCGGTCTTGGTGTTGTTGCGGTTGCGCGAGCTGAAGAGCGCGCCGATGAACGGAATGGAGTTGATGATCGGAATCGTATCCTCGACGTCATTGACCGAGTCCTCGATTAATCCACCCAGCACGGCGATCTGCCCGCTGTTGACCTTGATCAGCGACTCCATCTCCCGCATGCGCAGCTGGGGCACTTGGTTGGGTATGGTAAGCGTCGGATTGGGATCGTTCACGAACCGGATCAGTCGCGTGGTGGAGGGCTTTACATTGAGCAGAATCGTGTCGTTGTCGCTGATCTGCGGGGTCACGTTCATCACGAATCCGACCGGTACTGTGACCGCAGTGGTGTTGACTGTGTTCAAGGTTCCTCCGATTACCCCTCCTAACACTTGTGTGCTCGACTGAACGTTGAAATA
>DASPWT010000133.1:0-3435 GCA_035637655.1 Burkholderiales bacterium
GCGGCGGTGAGGACAGAGATGAGTTCTAGTCGACCTCGTCGATCCACGCCATCTGGATCGCCTCGAGGATCTTTTCCCCGCAGTGCTTCGGGTCGTCGTCGAACTCGTCGAGCGCTTGCACCCACTCGAACAGGTCGGTGAAACGCACGAGCTGAGGGTCCACGTCCGGATGCTTCTCCGAAAGCGCGATCGCGATTTCGAGGGTATCGGTCCATTTCATCGCGGTTCCTATTTGATTTCCTTGACCATGTTGATGGTGTACTTGGGGATTTCGATAGTGAGATTGTCGCTTTTGACGATCGCCTGGCAGGACAACCTCGATTGGGGCTCCAGCCCCCAGGCCTTGTCGAGCAAGTCGTCCTCTTTTTCCTCGGAAGGATCCAGCGTCTGGAAGCCCTCGCGGACGACCACGTGACAGGTGGTGCAGGCGCAGGATTTCTCGCAGGCGTGCTCGATCTCGACGCCGTTCTCGAGCAGGTTGTCGCAGATCGACTCGCCCGTCTTGGCCTCGATGACGGCGCCGCCGGGACAGAGCTCTTCGTGCGGGAGGACGATGATCCGCGGCATGAAGCCTAGAGGCTCTCGACCTTCCTGCCCGCCAGCGCCCGCTTGATGGAGCGGTCCATGCGCCGGCCGGCAAAGGCCTCCGACGCGCGGTTGACGCGCTCGATGCCCGACTTGATGGTGCGATGATCGGTGCAGGAGAGCGTCTTCCGGAGCGCGTCGAGCTCCGAGCGCAGCGCGGCCGATTCTTCCGCGGAAAGCAGGTCGGCGTCCTCGCGCAGCGCGGCCTCGGTGGCCTCGAGCATGCGCTCGCCCTCGACCCGCTGCTCCGTGAGCGCGCGCGCATGCACGTCGTCCTTGGCGTGGTCGAACGAGTCCTTCAGCATCTGGGTGATCTGCCCGTCGGTGAGCCCATACGAAGGCTTGACCGCGATCGCGGCCTCGACGCCGGTCGAGGATTCGCGCGCCGATACCGAGAGCAGGCCGTCGGCATCCACCTGGAAGGTGACGCGGATGCGCGCGGCGCCTGCGACCATCGGGGGAATGCCGCGCAGCTCGAACCTTGCGAGGGAGCGGCAGTCGGACACGAGCTCGCGCTCGCCCTGCACCACGTGGATGCTCATCGCGGTCTGGCCGTCCTTGTAGGTGGTGAATTCCTGCGCGCGCGCCACCGGGATCGTGGAATTGCGCGGAATGACTTTTTCCGCGAGGCCGCCCATGGTCTCGACGCCGAGCGAAAGCGGGATGACGTCGAGCAGCAGCCAATCGTCCCCCGAGGCCTTGTTGCCGGCGAGCACGTTGGCCTGGATCGCGGCGCCGAGCGCGACCACCTTGTCCGGATCGAGATTGTTGAGCGGTGCCTGGCCGAAAAGCTCGGCGACACTCTGCTGCACGTGCGGCATGCGCGTCGCGCCGCCGACCATCACCACGCCCTTCACCTCGCTCCATTCCAGCCGCGCGTCGCGCAGCGCCTTGCGGGTGGGGCCCAGGGTCTTCGCGACGAGGGGCCGGGTCATGTCCTGGAATTCCCTCTGCGTGACGGTCACATCCACCGTCTCGCCGCTCGCGAGCGTCGCGGAGATGCGCGCCTCGAAATGGGCCGTAAGGAACTCCTTGGCGGCGCGCGACTCGGTGAGCAAGACTCGCGCGTCCTCGGCGGACAGCGGCGGGAGCTTTGCCCGCTCCAGTATCCAGCAGAACAAGCGCTGGTCGAAATCGTCGCCGCCGAGCGCTGCGTCGCCGTTGGTCGCCATCACCTCGAACACGCCCTTCGAGAGCTTCAGAATCGAAATGTCGAAAGTGCCGCCGCCGAGATCGTAGACGGCGTAAATGCCTTCGGCGGCGTTGTCCAGGCCGTAGGCGATCGCCGCCGCGGTCGGCTCGTTCAAAAGCCGCAGCACGTTCAGACCCGCGAGCCTGCCGGCGTCCTTGGTCGCCTGGCGCTGGGCGTCGTCGAAGTACGCGGGCACCGTGATGATCGCGTCAGTGAGTTCCCCGCCGAGGCTCTCCTCGGCCTGCGCGCGCAGCACCTTGAGGATCTCCGCCGACACTTCTACCGGGCTTTTCACGCCGGCGACGGTGCGGATCTGCACCATGCCGGGCGAATCGAGGAAATCGTAGGGGCTGTTCTCGGCGTGGGTGACGTCCTTCAGGCCGCGCCCCATGAAGCGCTTCACCGACACGATGCTGTTTCTCGGGTCGCGCGCCAGCTCCGCCTCGGCCTCCCGGCCGACGAGCGTTCGTCCGTCGCGCAGATAGCGCACGATCGACGGCAGCAGTGCGTGGCCGTCATGGTCGTTGAGCACCACGGATATGCCGTTGCGCACAGCGGCCACCAGCGAATTGGTGGTGCCGAGGTCGATGCCCACCGCGAGGCGATGCCGGTGCGGTTCGGGCGACTGGCCGGGCTCGGAAATCTGCAGGAGCGCCATTTCAGACCTTGAAACTCATGTCTCGAGCTCCGCCAGCTTGTCGTCGATCTCTTCGGCCAGCTTTTCGTAGAACATCAGCATGCGGGTGGTTTCAGAGGCGGCTTTGTCGTCGCGGCCTTCGTCCAGTTGACCGTGAAGTTTTTCGTAGATTTTGCTGCTCTCGTCGCGCAGGCCGGCCTGCAATCGAAACAAGGCTTCGGGCTTTTCGGAGCCGGCTTCGATGCGTTCGCGCCAGCTCATCTGCTCCATGAGGAATTCGGAGGGCATCGCGGTGTTCGTCTCGAACTTCGGGTCCACGCCGCGCAATTGCAGGATATAGACGGCCCGCCGCAAGGGCGACTTCAGGGTCTGATAGGCTTCGTTCACGCGCGTCGCCCGCTGCATCGACATGCGCCGCTCGGCCTCGGGCGAGGCGGCAAAGCGATCCGGGTGCACCTCGCGCTGCAGCTCGTGATAGCGCGCTTCGAGCGCTGCGGCATCGACCGCGAAGCGCGCCGGCAAGCCGAACAGCTCGAAGTGGTTTTGATTCTGGTTCATTCCGGGTTCCGGGATAGAAAAAAAGGGGCGTTCGCCCCTTTCTCGGCACCGCGAGGCCAAGCCCCGCTAGACGTTGAAGGATTCTCCGCAGCCGCACTCGTCCTTCACGTTGGGGTTGTTGAACTTGAAGCCCTCGTTCAGGCCCTCGCGCGTGAAGTCGAGCTCGGTGCCTTCAAGGAACTGGAGACTTTTCGGATCGACGACGACCTTCACGCCGTGGCTCTCGAAGGTCCGGTCGTCCGGGTTGACGGCGTCCGCGTATTCGATCCGGTAGGCGAGTCCGGAACAGCCCGAGGTGCGCACTCCCAGGCGCAGGCCCACTCCCTTCCCTCTTTTGGAGAGGAAACTGGAGACGTGAGTCGCTGCGCGTTCGGTAAGCGTGATCATGGTTCTCAGGCCGCCTTCGCTTCCTTTTCGTCAGGCTGCGCGAGGCCGTGTTTCTTGCGGTAATCGACGATCGCCG